>CAYTMY010000009.1:0-14705 GCA_964439075.1 uncultured Lachnospiraceae bacterium
GGATTCATAATGAGTCAGAACAAAATGATGAGCTTTAAAAACGACTGTAAAAGAGAAAATCTTTTGGCAGTAAATGATTTTGTAAGAAATTATACGTTATAATCGGGAGGTTAAAATAATGTTAAAAACAATAATCGGTATGCTTAAATGGAAAAGCCGGATGAAGAAATTGGCAAAGAAAACGTCCTTTACAAAAGAATGGTGGTCTGAAGCGGCAGATGCTCTCGAATTTCTGCCAAAAGAAGAAAGACAAGGGTTTTTGGACGGTTATATCAGCACAATGCTACAATTTTAAAGGCTGATTGCAATAATCGGCAAAGGACATAATCGCAGGGAGGCATGTTCGAGGTGGGAAGGGAGCACGACAAGAGGGATTTTTTCAGGTCTTAACATGCAAAACGCTTTCTTGTACGTTTGCTCTGTCCTCTTTTTAACAAGACCTGTCCCCACAACCCAAAAAATCTTTTGCCCTTAATTTCCCTTTACGCATTTAAAGAGAGGCGGAACGCCTCTCTTTAAACAGTTATGTCCTTAATCCCTTACACCCTTAACCTCGAATCCGAACCGACTCTGTTCGGATTCGACAAGTTTGTTTTGTATACCTTTACGGCAATAAATACGCACCCCGCGGCAAACAACCATATAAACAGCTCCGTTATGAATATGCTTTGAACATAGCTGTTTAAAATGACGGCTCCTGCGTCGAGAAGCATGTGCAAAACAATTGCGAGAGGGAAGAAAAGTAAACTTTTGCCTTTATTCTTTGCCGCAAACCACACTATCACCGACAGCGACAGCTGCGCCGCAAGCGCTGCGAGGCGCTCGAGTATGCCCACAAGAAACATCGGCGGAGGTGTGGCCGCAAGAGTGGCAAGCGAGCTTTGAAGGGTTGCCAAAGATGCGGCGCTCAAAGAGCCTGTTAGGGATGAGATATTGCCCGTATTGAGCATTATCGAATATATCACATTGTTGAGCATACCGATAAAAAGCAAATAAAACGCTTCAAAGCCGCCGTGCCCCGCTCCGTACATAAGAGCATTGGCGTTGTTGCCGCGCTTATTTTTAAGTATCGTGCCAAAGGCGATAAACCGCCCTGTCTCCTCAAAGAGCCCCGCCATAAGACCTCCGTAAAAACCGTATGCCCATATATTCGATTGCATGATAATCCCAAATGCAGAGGTAAGCACAAAGTAATGTACTATCTGCTCCAGTATGAGAGCGAATACAAGCATTACAAGCACGCCCGTGAAGAATACCATGGGCTTGCAGCCGTATTTTTTACGCAGATATATGAACAGACCGACGGGCAGCGCTATGCCTGCCAACATGGTCGCTATCATAAAGACCACAGAAAGAACAGGTACTTGATAATCCATTGTAATATCTCCTTTGACATATTAAACCAAGCCGTTTTGCGGCTAAAGCGAACTTCGGTCACTCTGTGTTTTCATCATCTTTTGTTTTTTTCGCTTTTCTCTGCATTATGAAGCTTATCAGCGAGCTTATACATACGCAGCCGAGCGCAATGGGAAGGAAGAGGCCGTCGTTGATATCCGTAAAGACCGACAATGCTATAAACACAAGACCGCAAAACGTAAAAAATATGCCGAGTATGCCTTTGACTCCGAGTTTTTTCATCGCACAGCTACTTTTTTTTCCGCTTTGAGGATATAACGAGGAAGCCTGCGAGTACTATTCCCGCGGCTATCGTCGCTCCTATCACTAGAAGAAGTATGCTCCACATCGACATTTCCGCGGCGTATTGCAGCCCGAATACCGCTCTCGGAGTAAGCATAGATACCGCAAATAGGACAAAAGCGCCCGTTTTTATTATTGATTTATTCATTGACAGCCTCCTATTTATTTTCCAAGGACGATACGACGTAATCTTCGGATACGTCCATACGCTTTGCTGTCTGCGCAATACTCATGCCTTCCTTCATAAATCTGCGGCAGACAGAGCCTATATTTTCGCCCACTTCTATTATGTGCATATCGGGGTCGTAAAAGCGCACGGCTCTCTGCCCCCATGAATGCTCTATGACCTTGTGGACGTAGATGATATCACTGCGGGCATAAAGCTTTTCGATGAAACTGTCGAAATTTATCTCTTCAAAGTAAATTTCGGCGGCTGCATTTCCCAAAATGATATCCTCTTTATCTTTATTTATGAAGTCCTTCCATGTGTCGAGGGTTTGCGCGCAAAAACCGCCCTCGAAAATTACGTTTGCCCCGAAATCATTTGCGGGCTTTATTCCGAGGACTTCGCCGTAGAAGCGTATTGTTCTTTGCATATCCGTTACCGCTATCAGCGTGGATGCATACTTCATTTAAGCCAACCTCCCTTTATTTACGACAATATATCCGTATATCGGCAAGTATAACAAAATCACAGAGGTTTGGCAATCAAAAAAGTGTGTACGATTTGTTAACAATTGCTTGTGTATACGTACTTCAAGCTTTCCTTTGCTATCTGCGCCGCTCTGAATATTTTGAAGGGCTCTGCGGGCGGTGTTTCGTTCATACGGTGGGCGGGCAAAAATCGGGAAACGGTGAGCGGTATTTCCTCGGAAATATTCGCTATCCATTCGGACATGCGGCAGATTTCATCTTCCGAGTCGTTAAAGCCCGGCACTATGAGCGCGGTTATTTCCGTATGGCAGCGCTTATTCGCCTTTATTATAAACCGCTTTACGCTGCGCAGATCGCCGCCGAGACTTTTGTAACCTTCTTCTGTAAAGCATTTCAGGTCGACATTTACGGCGTCGATATATTCAAGCACTTCATCGGCGGCGGAGTCCGTAAGAGCTCCGTTTGTTTTAACAAGTACCTTCATACCGTTGTCGTGCAGGTGCTTCGCCGTATCTATTATATATTCTGGCGTTATGAGAGGCTCGTTGTAGGTAAACGCCACGCCTATACAGTCGTTTTGTTTGTAGGACAGAGCAAGCTCGGCAAGCTGTTTTGGAGAAAGATAATTTGTATAGCTTGAAATGTCCGTTGGCTGAGAAATGGTATAATTGACACAGTACGCACACGAGAGATTGCAGCCAAAGGAACCGTATGAAAGTACCAAGGTATCGGGCATGTACCTCATAAAGGGTTTCTTTTCTATTAGCTCAAGTGAAAGAGCGGTCATCCTTCCGTAATTCAGCGGAAAATTTTCGCCGTTTAAATTTTGGCGTGCGCCGCAGCGCCCCGTTTCACCCTCCTTCAGTTTGCAGGAGTGAAAGCATATATCACATTTTATATCCATTTGCCGATATGTCTCCTATCTTAAAAAACAGGGCTCAGACTTTCGTCATGCGCCCTTTGTCAATTGTAAGTCCGCAAAAGATGCGGGGTTATTATTTTTCGATATTTATCGTCACGTCTACGGGGAGAGCCAGTCCCGCCGCGGCTTCGACCGCCTTTAATATGGCGCAGGGTACGGGGCATGTGCCGTGTTTTGCATATTTATTGCAAAGGGAATATATCTGCCCTTCCCCGAGCTTTGCGAAGACCTCATCGTAAGCGCTCACTTCGGTAAGCTCCGTTTCAAGCGGCTCGTAAAATTTGCAGTCCGATTTTATTTTAAGAGCGACTGTGCCTCTTTCCTTTTGCTCTGCCTCTATTACCGTTTTGAAGCCGCAAGGACCTGCCGTAACTGTTGCTTTGCTCATTTTTGATATCTCCTTTGGAAATTTATAATTGAGTTTGTTGCCGTGTGTGTTTATACGCCGGAGGGAGTAAGAAGCGTATCCTGCGCCTGTGCGCGTATCATACCTTTTATTTTGCGTACTTCTTTTATTGCGAATATCGCCGCCACTATTGCGGAAACTCCGTCGGTTATCGGGCAGCTGTAGAGAATGCCCTCCACACCGAAGAATTTAGGCAATATTATTATAAGAGGAGCAAGCAGAACTATCTGCCTGAGTAAAGTGACAACTATAGCCACTATTGGTTTTCCTATGGCCTGGAACATGTGCGTGGTGGTTATTACAAAGCCCGCCGTAAACACAAGCGCAAGGTATCTTTTTATGCACAGATTTGCAAAGGTGTTATACAATGCTTCTTCTTGACCGAATATATTTATGATGCTTTGCGTACAGCTCATCAGCACTACCCAACCTACGCACGCCACGGCGGAGGCAAGCAGCAGCGCCATGCCGTAAGCCTTGAGCATTCTGTCGTATTTTTTTGCTCCGTAGTTGAAGCCCACTATCGGCTGCTGTCCTACGGCTATGCCGAGAACGCATGCCAAGAGTATCATATTCACCTTCATTGTAATTCCGAGAGCCGCAATGGGTATATCCGCACCGTAGGCGCTCATGGCTCCGTACTGCTTTAGGGTGTTGTTGCTTATAACCTGTACTATGACGTTGGCAAACTGGATGATGAAGCTTGAAAGACCGAGCGACGCCGTTTGAAGAAGCGCCTTGTTTTTAAGCGTAAAATATTCGCGTTTTACGTCGATATTTTTAAATTTTGTTATGTAGCTCATGGTGAGCACGAAGGAAAGAAGTTGCCCGATTACCGTTGCGATAGCCGCGCCCTTAACGCCCCAACCGAAGCTGAGAATAAATACCCAGTCGAGAACGATATTGAGAATGCTGCCCGCTGAAATGGATATCATGGAATAACGGGGGGAACCGTCCGCGCGTATGGAGTTGTTCATCATGATAGCTACCGTCTGAAAGGGAAGTCCTATCAGTATTATCGAGGTGTAGTCGTAAGCAAAGGCATACGAATTGTCCGTTGCGCCAAAAGCGTACAAAAGCGGTTTTAAGCATATAATGCCAAGCACTGCAAGAGCGATACCGCATACGGCGGAGAGCACCATGCTGCTGCAGTAGGCGCGCGAAGAGTCCTCCCTTCTTCCCTCGCCGAGACGAAGGTTCATGTAGGAGGAACATCCGTTGCCTATAAGCAGCGAGATTGCAAGCGAGAAGGTAATAAAGGGGAAGGAAATATTCGTGGCGGTATTGCCTATATAGCCCACGCCCTGACCTATGAATATTTGGTCGACGATGTTGTAAAAGGCGTTTATTATCATCGATACGACGCCGGGTACGGCAAATTTCAATATGAGTTTGGATATTTTTTCGTAGCCCAAAGGATTTTCTCCGCTTTTTAATTCCGCCGTCGGGTTGGTTTTGTTTTGCATGTATTTCACCGTTTTTAATAATATTTGTTCTGTTCCGAATGCAGAAATAAAAGAACACAGAACATTGGCAATCAATTAAATGAAGCGGCAAAATTATTTGCCACCTCAAAAGTCAATTAATATATTATTTTACATCAAAACGGAATTTTTGTCAATGTTCACACTGCTATTATTGTAGTACCGATGAGATGAAAAATTGCATGGGAGCTTACGAGTTTTAGGAAGAGGAGGCTCTTATACCGCTGACGGGTATCATGCATACGAGCATCGTCTCGTCGATCTCGCTGTGAGGGCGTTTCATGTTGGCGAGATATATCTCGCTTGTTTTCTCGCTTATAACGAAGTAGTCGGAAGCCACTGTGATGATATCCTCGCGGACGAGCTGTATAACGTCGTTGGATATATCGACTCTGTCTCGCATGAGGATGCTTTTCAGCCGCTGCTTTGCTACCTCCTTAGAGGTATGCGCCGATGTTTTGGGGAGGGGTTTGTTTTCAAACAGATTATTCATTGTACCATACCTGCCAATCTCCTTATAAATGAGGGTTTGGGGTCAAGCTCCGTGAGAGGAACGTCCTCATCGCAGAGCCTGCGAGCTATGTTCATGTATGCGGCCGAAGCAATGCTTCCTTTTGTCAGCACCGCGGGCTGCCCCATGTTTGAGCTGACGACTATGTGTCTGTCCTCGGGAATGACTCCGAGAAGGTTTGCGGGGAGAATATCGAGCATATCGTCGATACTCATCATTTCTCCTTTTTTTATCATATCGGCGCGCATACGGTTGATGACCAACAACGGCGTATTGAAGTTTTCTTTTTTAAGAAGAGAAAGTATTTTATCGGCGTCGCGTACGGCGGAGACTTGGGGAGTCGTAACCACTATTGCCTCCTTTGCGCCCGCAATGGCGTTGCGGAAACCGCGTTCTATACCCGCAGGACAGTCTATGACGGTAAAGTCGAATATTTCGGCAAGCTCGCGCGTAAGCTGTATCATCTGCATGGGAGTGACCGCCGACTTATCGCGCGTTTGCGAAGCGGCTATAAGGTAGAGGTTATCGATACGCCCGTCGCTTATAAGAGCCTGGCGAACGCGGCATTTCCGCTCGGTCAAATCTACCAGATTGTATACTATTTTATTTTCCAGTCCCATGACAACGTCGAGATTGCGAAGTCCGATATCGGCGTCTATCACAACGACGCTGTTGCCCAAAAGGGCAAGGCTGGCGGCTATATTTGCCGAAGAAGTTGTTTTGCCCACGCCGCCCTTGCCGCTTGTTATAACTATTGTGCGTCCGCTTTTCATAGCTAACCCGCCTTTATATAGCAGAATAAAACAGACCTAAGTCTTTTTTGTAGTTGTATTCCGATAATAGCACATACGAAAACGGTGATTTTGTCGGATGTGAGGGAGTCGGAGTGATTTTTTTGAAGATTTGCAATTGAGACCTGTCCTTCTTGGCAAGAGAGCTGTTCTCTCGGGCAAAAGCAGGCTGTTTTTTTCCCGAGAGGTATCCGCCAGTAAAACCCCAGCTTCTACCGTTCGTCGCATGTCCTTGAAGGAGCTTTTTATTCCGAGAAGACAGGTCTTAATGAACCGAGTGTGCTTTTTACAATCAGATCTGTCCTCTCCTAAAAAAGATACCATGCCCGACTTCTCCGAAAACAGCCGCACAATTATGTTTTACGGCGCCTGTTGAAGCCGGCTACATTTGTTTGGAATACTTCGCATAATAATAGACGCTGCAGCCGCATATAAACAGGTAGGCAGCCACAAGCAACAAAACTACCGCCAAATCGACGTTCATTAGCGCAAATGCGAGAAACAAAGAGCCGAATACAGGCAGCATAATGTTGTAAGCCTTTGCCTGCGCACGGTTGCGAAGGGCGATATTCCGCTCGTCGTTTTCTTCGATTTTAATTTGCTTCATCCTTTCGGGGTTCGTTTTCATACTGCGGCGGCCGATCATTTCGCCTGCGCCGTGTCCGAAAATACCGCACCCGAAGCCAATGCATATATAGGGCGCCGCATTTGCGGTATCAAACACCTTCAACAGTACCAATCCCGCAGCAAGCAGTACAACGCCCGCTATTGTCAAAACGTATATTGCATATTTATTTTTCATTTTGATCCTCCTCGTAAATAAAAATTTCTTCTATGGGTATGCCGAAAAAACGTGAAATCTTGAATGCAAGAAGTATTGACGGGTTGTAGCGGCCGTTTTCCAAGGAACCTATCGTCTGGCGTGATACCTCTAAAGCCGCTGCTAATTCTTCCTGTCTTATATTTTTTGTCTTGCGCAATTCTTCCAACCTATTTTTCAATTTATCACCATCCTTCGTTATGGAAAGGACACTTTCCATAAACAATATAGCACCGTGTCGAATGAATGTCAAGTTAACTTTCCATTTTTTCATAAAAAAAGAAACAACACCGGCGCTTCAAGTGCGGCAATACGTTTCTTTTGTTTCGATCGCTCAAATGATATAGTTTTTCGTGCAAAATGAATTCACTTTTTTCAAAGAGGACAGCTCTCAAAGCACGTATTCCGTTCCTTTTGCTGATCTGTCCTCCCGAATAAAAACTCTTGCGTCTGAGCACCTTTTATAGCCAAAAAAAACAGCATGCTGTGGCGGCCTGAATCGCCGAGAGCGGCGCAAGTTTCAAATAGTTCGAAAGCGGCGTATAGAGTATAAGGGCAAGACCCGCAATTGTAGCTATATTTGCGCACCACATAAGCTTGTCATTTTTTAATAACCCTATACTTTGGTACATGAAACGCGTATTTGAAGAATTCACCTGTACCAGCAGCATATTTGAAAGCATGATGACGCACAGACCCATACTGCGGGCTGTCAAAATATCGGAGCCGTTTGCGAGCATGAAATAATACAGTCCGAAGGAGGCTGTAAATATTCCCAAGCCCTGAAACAAACTTTTGAGCAATACCCTGCGCGTCAGCACATTCTCGTTTGACTCCCGCGGCGGTCGGTTCATCAAATTTTCTTCGGCGGGCTGTCTTTCCAGCACCACGGAACACGTCGGGTCGAGCACAAGTTCCAAAAGTACGACATGCAGCGGCAAAAGAAACAGCTCTGCCTGATTTAGCCCGAGCATAGGCGCTATGAGGCAGCTTAAAGCTATGGGAATGTGTATGGTAAACACATAACCTACAGCCTTGCGTATGTTGTCGTAAATGCGCCGTGCATCGGCTATGGTATCCACTATGGTGGAAAAGTTATCGTCGAGCAGTATAAGGTCCGCCGCTTCCCTGCACACCTCGCTTCCGCGTTTCCCCATAGCTATGCCGATATCGGCATGCTTCAGAGCGGGCGCATCGTTTACACCGTCGCCCGTCATTGCAACAATATGTCCCTTTGCTTTGAAGGCGTTCACTATTCTGAGTTTGTGTTCGGGTATTACCCGTGAAAAAATATTTGCTTTGTTTATTGCTTCCGCAAGCTCTTCGTCGCTTAGAGAGTCGAGTATTTCACCCGTTATTACCCCGCCCGAAGTATCGATACCCACTTTGTCCGCTATGCTGAGCGCCGTCTCTCCACTGTCGCCCGTTATCATCACTACACGTATGCCCGCATTTTTACAGCGCATTATATTCTGCGCCATATTTTTTACGGGAGGGTCCGAAAGCCCTACCAGTCCCGTAAATGTTAGCTTGCAGAGAGATATATCGGAAGGAATATCCGCTTTTGCTCCGATATCTTGTTTTGCCACGGCTATCACACGCAAGCCCTCTTTTGCCATAAGCGATATTCTTTCGTTTATCTCGGAGAGCTCTCTTTCGTTAAGTTCGCACAGCTTCAAAACGCCTTCGGGAGAACCCTTTGCCGCAATGACGAGCTCTGCCTCGTGCTCCCAAACGTGCCCCATCATTTTTGTTTCGTTCGTAAAGGGGTATTCGGTGAGCATTTCACCCGAAAATATATGCGAGATATCCACCCCCTCGCTCTCGCAGTAAGATAGCATTGCTTTTTCCATAGGGTCGTAAGTTTCGCTCTCACAGGCAAGCCCCATGGTTTCTATAAGTTCCTCTTTAGCGCAGAAGGGCGCATACACAGAGTCGACGCGCATTTTATTTTCCGTAACGGTGCCTGTTTTGTCGACGCAAAGAACCGATACCGCGCCCAACGTCTCAACACACGGCAGTTTTTTTACGAGCGAATTTTTTTTGGCAAGGCGGGAAGCCCCCAGTGAAAGAAACACCGTAAGTATTACAGGGAATTCCTCCGGTATCATCGCCATGGCAAGCGTTATACCCGCAAGCACCGCAGAGGTAATCTTCTGCTTTAATATCGGCTCTGATGAACTGAAAAAGGTGATGAGCATAACGAGCACAAACAGCGCCGCCGCTATCATCGAGCAGGTTTTTACGAGTGAGGAAGTCTGTTTTTCGAGCGGAGTCTGTTTGTTTTCCGCCTCGGCTATGCTTTTGCCTATTTTGCCGTATTCTGTATTTGCGCCTGTAGCTTTGACAAGAATTTCCGCGCTTCCGCGCGTTACAAGAGTACCCGCATAGCACATATCGGCTCTGAAATATGATTTATCCTGCGTTTGAGGCAGTTTTTCACCAAAGCGTACCTTCCATGCTCCCTCGGCTTCTCCCGTAAGCATGCTTTCGTCTGTGCACAGATCGCTCATAGAGAGAATTACTCCGTCCGCGGGTATTTTTACCCCCTCGCATACGTATATAATATCTTCGGGTACTATTTCGCGCGAGGGTATCATCATGCGCACTCCGTTGCGGCACACTTCTGTTTGGGGAGCGCTGAGTTCTTTTAAGGCTTCCAGCGTTTTGTCGGTCTTTATCTCCTGAAATACGTCTATCGATATCACGCCGAGTACGAATACAAGCATTACAGCGCCGTCGCGGGCTTCACCCAATATAAAATATATGACGGCCGCCGCAATAAGCAAAAGAAACATCGGCTCGCACAATATACCGAATATCTGTCGGAAAAGGTTTTTCTTTTTTGAAAAAGAAAGCTCGTTCGGTCCGTATTTTTCGAAATTTTCGCGCGCTTGTTCGGAGGAAAGACCTTGGTTGCGGGAATCTTCCATAGTAAGTTACCTCATTTCGGTAAAAAGATAGCTCTATGCATCCTTTCGGAATATTGTTCGAGTATTGACGATGTGAAAATAATATCAAAAAAACACATCGGCGAGACATACGCTACTGTCCCGCGGATATGCTTGTAAAAAGCGTTTCCGCTGCCGCCCGCAGTAATGGCAGCCCGGCCCCATCTGTGAAAGATCGCCTGCTCAGTTTGTACCGGTTAAGCTCGCATTTCCTTTATGCTCACGCATAAAAAGGAATGTAAGGCAGTGCAAAGAGATTAGTGGTAGAATACCACAGACGAAACGGTTTGTCAAATATTTTAATATCCCCGTTTTCGACACTGCGATTGCCAAAACCTTAAAAAAATGTTATTATACTTTAAAAGAAAACCTTCGGAAAAATTTTCACGAACGGGAGCTTAACAATGGAAGAGATAAAAGCGGTATTCGCAAGCAACCTGATAAAGCTGCGCACTCAAGCGAATATGACGCAGGCTCAGCTTGCCGAAAAACTGAACTACTCCGATAAATCCATCTCAAAGTGGGAACGTGCGGAAGCGCTTCCCGATATAACCGTTGCAAAAGCCATTGCCGATGAGTTCGGCGTCAGCGTCGACTTTATGCTTACTTCTCATGACGAATGGAAGCCGAAAAGCGCGCACAGAAGCTTCAGCGCAGGTATGGTGGCGCTGGTTGCGATACTTGCTATATGGACGCTTGCGACACTCGTATTTGCCGTGTTTTGGATACTCGGTCAAACCAGATGGATAGTTTTTATGTCGGCGGTGCCCCTGTCTCTTATCGCGCTTCTCATTTTCAATTCTTTATGGATGAACGTAAAAAACAACATCTACATAGTTGCTGCGCTTGTTTTGAGCATATTTCTGCTTATATACTTTGTCTTGTTAGAGTATAACCCATGGCAGATACTGCTCGTCGCCATACCCGCGGAGGCGCTTGTGTTCTTCAGCTTCCAGATAAAGGACGGCATAAGCTTAAAAAGAAACGTAAAATAGTACGAAAACGAACGAATAGAGAAAATTTATTGAACGGTAGAGAAGAAAACAAATATTCTACCGTTCTTTTTTTATTTGTAGAGCCGTTCGTAAAAGAGGTAGATTGCCCCGTAAGAAGTTTTTACTGTATGATGTAATTGATTCAATGAAATCATAGACCAAATAAAAATAGGATTTATAAGGAGAATTGTTTTATGAGCGATTATATAATCAGCTGCTGTTCAACGGCGGATTTGACGAAAGAACATTTTGAACAAAGGGATATCAAATATATCTGTTTTCACTACATTATTGACGGAGTGAGCTACCCCGACGATCTCGGGCAGACCATGTCCTTTCCCGAATTTTACAAAAAACTTTCCGACGGAGCTTCGCCGCAGACTTCACAGGTAAACATATCGGAATACCTCGATTTTTTCTCGAAATATCTTGAAGAGGGCAAGGATATCATCCATTTGAGCTTGTCCTCGGGAATATCGGGTACGCTGAACTCGGCAAAAAACGCGGCGGCAATAGCCGCGGAGAGATACCCCGACAGAAAGATATATGTTGTGGATTCTCTGGGAGCCTCTTCGGGATACGGTCTTTTGATGGACAAGCTTGCCGATTTGCGCGATGAAGGTATGGATATCGACACCCTGCACGACTGGGCTGAGGAGCATAAACTGAACTTGAATCACTGGTTTTTTTCCACAGACCTCACTTTCTATTTCAAAGGCGGCAGAATATCGAGAACGGCAAGTATCTTCGGCGGGCTTTTGAATATATGTCCGCTTCTCAATATGGATAACCTCGGCAGACTGATACCGAGAAGCAAGATACGCGGCAAAAATAACGTCATAAAAGAGATAGTGAAGAAAATGGAAGAAAACGCCGACGATGGTCTTAACTACAGCGGCAAGTGCTATATTTCGCAGTCGGAATGCTACGACGACGCAAAGACCGTAGCTGATATGATAGAAGAGCGCTTCCCCAAGCTGAACGGCAAGGTGGAGATAAATTACGTGGGCACCACCATAGGCAGCCATACGGGACCGGGTACGGTGGCGTTGTTCTTCTGGGGGAAAAAGAGAACCGAATAGTCTCCTCTTCGAATCCGAACAAAGTCGGTTTGCATTTGAGGTTAAGGGTGTAAATGGATTAATGGCAAAAGGATTTTTTTGCTAAAGAGGACAGGTCTTGAAGTAAAAATAAATTGGGATTTCATTTTTGAGCTTCCGACCTGTCCTCTTTGTATCAAAACCTATCTTTACTGAAGGAAAATATGCAATTATTTTATGTGCACGACGACCCTTCCGGCGGCTATATTTGCCCGAACGTCTTCTCTCCGCGCATATCGGCAAACAACACGTTTTTACCCGATACGGTTTTGCCGAGCTTGCCCTTTAGTTTGTCCGCAAGCACGCGGTTTGTTTGCGTCTCATAAATACATGCCCGCTGCTTTGCGTCTTTATAAGTAAACTCGAAAACTACCGAAAAGCTTTCACCGAGGGTACCGTCGATAGGCTTGAATTTGAAGTAAGTGAAGTCGTCGTAAGTTATATCTTCAAGCTCGATTTCAGAGGTATATGTTTCTCCGCTGCGGCGTATAAGGCTCATTTTCACACTGCCGCAAAGCTTTGAGCCTTCTTCCTTAGGCGCTATTATCACGCCCACCGCAAAAACAGGCTGTGTGTCGCAGCTTACAGACTTGTACTCGCGCATGTTTTTTATGCCGCCCGACAGCTTCAGCTCTTCGAAATTTATTTTGCGCTTATTAATATTCAGAGCCGTATAGTAAAGCTGTCCGAAACGGCGCACGTAAGTCTTTTCTTCGGGTCGTTTAAGCTTGAATATCTCTTTGTCTACCGCAGAGCGGCTCTTATCCATATCGTAATATTCGCTTGCAAAGTGAAGCGCATTCATGTATATACCGCGGTGCTGTCTGGTATTACTTACAGCGTTTTGAATTGCATCGTCCCATGCCTTCTCATCATTTTCACTCAGGTAACATACTTTTTCGCCGATTTTACCATATAGTTTCGCATCGGAGGTTATGAGTACGCCTCCCAGCTGCACCGCCTGTATAAGAGCGCTGTGCGTAATGGGGGCGAATGCGTCTGTGCATTGAATTATAAACTGAGGTCCGTATTTTTCCGCCGCCCAAAATGCGCCTTTGTCAGCAGTGGCTCTCGGTACGGGTATGAGTACGATATTTTTATACGCGCTGTAGCGTTTCGGTATTATGCCGTCGTCGGGGAAAACTACTCTCACCTCATATTTTTCGGAAAGCTCGCACAGTACGGGCATTACCCTCTTTGCAAACTGCTTTGAATCGGAAACGCTCCCCAAAAAGGCGAAGGTGACGTTTTTGCCGCTTTCCACAGGGTTATAATCGTGTATACGAGCCTTGTTAAAAGGCATTTTTACGGTTAGCGCATTTATGTTTTCGTCAAACGCTTCCCTTATTTCCTCTGTAGGCACAAATACGGCGGTAAAGTCGGAAAAGTTTTCTTCCGCTAATCTCTTTGCGGTGTTTTGTTCAAAATACACTTCGTCCAAATACAAATAGCAGGGTATCTTCAAATATCCGCAATACTTTACCGAATCGTGCAGCCGTTCAATGTCGCGTATGAAAATGACCGCATCGGCGTAGAGAAGGTCCTCGCGGGATACCTCGTCCGCAAGTACAAAGTTGTAGCAGATGTTTTCGTCCGCACGTGCGAATGTCATAAACGGGCTTTGCACCAAAGCGGCATTATCCGCAGCCATTACGAGCACTTTTCTTATTATGTGCGACTGAAGGCTCTCTTCACACTGCGTAAAGTATTTAAACCATGCCTTTTTCGAGCATTCCTTAATTCGGCGTTCGGTAAGCTGTTTAAAGAGAAAAGAAGACCTCAGAGGCATTTCGTCTATGTGTATATCGGGATAATGCTCAAGCGAAAGCTCCCTCTGTTTGTTCATCTGTTCGTATATACACCAACGGCTGTAGGACATGCTCCTTGCCAGCGACTCGCGCTGCGTCACGCTTATATCGTTGCCGCAGAATATCCCGCTCGCCTTAAATTCATAATTGTCGGCTATTCTCAGCCACATATCCCACGGATAATCTTTGGTAAGCACAAGATTCGGGTCGAAAAAACCTATTTCTTCGAACACGCTTCTGTGGAGCATTACGGAGCACGTGGCTATTCGGTTCTTTGTATACAGGCTGTCCGCATCATATCCGAGAGCAGGGTCTCCGTAGGCGATATAGTCGTCTTTTCCCGTGCCGTAATAGCTGTGCAATACGCCGAAGGAAGCTTTCAGCGAGTTGTATTTCATGTATCGGAGCGTTTTTCCGATGAAGGCTTTGTCCCACATCGTGTCGTCGAAGAGAAAAGCTATATATTCGCCGCGCGCTTTGAGAAAGCCCTCGTACATACTGAGTGCAGGCAAGCCTATATTCGTCTTGTGGCGAAGCAGGCTTATCCTCCCGTCCTTTTGCATAA
>CAYTMY010000010.1:0-10925 GCA_964439075.1 uncultured Lachnospiraceae bacterium
CCGCGCTCCATATTGAGCGCTCCAAGAAAGCTCTCTCGCGTTGCTTCGTCCGACATATCCATATTGTGGTGGTTTTCGTCGCCGCCATAAACCGTAGGCGCAATGAGGAACAGATCCGCCTGTTTATCCTCGCCGATACCGTAATACGCCCAGTTTTCCTCCCCGGAATATTTTCCCGTTTTCAGAGAACAGCCGCACAGTACCGACGGCAGCAACAGAACCAAAACCATAATGGTACTTATCAATCGTTTTCTTTTCATGTCATCCTCCGCGTGTATGTCTTTTATTTCATTATAGTCGTTTTAACAAGTTTTGCAAATAAAAAACTCCCTCGCGCATTGCTGCATGTACAGTATTCGATTTTATAATCAAACGTATTTGCATCTCATCAAAAACAGCAGTGCAAAAAAACAGCCCCGATCGGAGCTGTTTGCATATCTGTTTTGCATATAAAAATTTATCCGTATATCTTACCCACAAGCATATTCACAAAATTTACGGGAAGAACCTTTGAGATAAATACGAACAGCTTGTATTTTACGCCGCCCGTATAAAGAACCTTGGGGCTGTTTTTTTGAGATACCTTATATATAAGCGCGGCTATGTACTCGGGCTTCATGCCGCCCCTCTCGTCTTTTTCCATTACGCTCACGGCATTTGCCGCAACGCTTCCGTATATCTCGGCGCCCTTATCGTTTTTTTTGCGCGAATCCGTAAACCCCGTGGAAACGTCTCCCGGCATTACCGCGCTCACTTTTATGCCGAACTGCTTAAGCTCGTTTTTAAGCGCAAGCGTAAGCGAGTTGACAGCCGCCTTGGTAGCCGAATAAAACGACTGATACGGTATTGAAAGCACCGCTGCAACGGAGCTCAAATTGATTATTACGGCATCGTCGGAATTTCGAAGAAGAGGCAAAGCCTCCTTAACGCAATGAAACGTGCCGAAAAAATTCACGTCGAATATCTTGCGTGCGCTCTCTTCCTCGGTGAATTCTATGGTGCCCGAAATGCCCATACCTGCGTTGTTTATCATCACATCTATATGATTTTGTGCTTTTGATATCTCGGCAAAAGCTTCCTTTACGCTTTGCTCGCTCGATACGTCGCAGTAAATATGAGTGATACCCGCTGTGCTTTTTCCACTTCTGCTGAGTTCGTATACCTTGTATCCGTTTGAAGCAAACTTCTCCGCAGTGCGTTTGCCTATGCCGCTGCTGCCTCCTGTTATCACGGCGGTTTTAGTCATGGTATCTCTCCCAGACCTTGCAGAATATTTCAAGGGCTTCGTCAATGAGCGGCTTTGTGTGCGTAGCCATATAGCTCGTTCGCAGCAGGCACTCCGTGGGCGCCGTCGCGGGCGGAAGAACGGGATTTACATATACGCCCTCTTCGTAGAGGACCTTGGCTATTTCAAGCGTGCGCATAGTCTCATAAGTGTATATGGGTATTATCGGCGTAGGCGCTTCTATGTGCTTTATGCCGAGTTTCGTCAGCCCGTCTCTCATGTATTGAGAAATGGAAGCAAGGTTTTCGACAAGTTCGGGCTCCCTTTTTAAAACTCTCAGAGAAGCCAGCGCGCAGGCGCAGCTTGCGGGAGTGATAGAAGCGGAAAATATGAACGGTCTTGAAGCATGACGCACATATTCCACAATATCTTTTTTTGCGGACATAAAGCCGCCGAGACTGGCAAGGGACTTCGAGAAAGTGCCCATGATTATATCCACATCGTCGTTCAGTCCGAAATAATCGGCGGTGCCTCTGCCGCCGTTGCCGATAACGCCGAGTCCGTGAGCATCGTCCACCATAACTCTTGCGCCGTACTCCTTGGCAAGCGCCACTATTTCGGGAAGTTTGGCAATATCTCCGCCCATGCTGAACACGCCGTCGGTTATGATGAGCTTGCCCGCGTCGTCCGGCACTTTTTCGAGCTTTTTGCGAAGGTCGTCCATATCCGCGTGCTTAAACCGCAGCATCGTTCCGTAGGAAAGTTTTGCACCGTCGTATATGCTGGCATGATTTTCTTTATCGCATATTATGTAATCTTTTCTGTCTACTATAGCGCTTATGATTCCCAGATTCGACTGAAAGCCCGTCGAAAATGTCATGGTGGCTTCCCTGTTTAAAAATGCGGCGAGTTCATCTTCAAGCTCTATGTGCATATCCAAGGTGCCGTTTAAAAAACGTGAACCCGAACAGCCGGTGCCGTATTGTTCGAGTGCTTTTATTCCCGCCTGTATTACCTCGGGGCGAATGGTAAGCCCGAGGTAATTGTTTGAGCCGAGCATTATCCTGCGCTTACCCTCCATTACCACTTCCACATCCTGCCTCGATTCGAGAGCATGGAAGTACGGATAAAGTCCCTTTTGTTTTATTTCGTCCACTAATTCTTTTTTATAGCATTTTGCAAATAAATCCACTGTTTAAGTATCTCCTCTGTTGTTGTGTAGGATAAGTTTATTCGAACGGGAAAGTAATATCAATTCCCAAAGCGTCTCGTACTTCTGTAAGCTCCTTCTGTACTGCCTCTCCGACGGGAACGCCCTTATCCGCTCTTTCCTGCCATACAAGGTATTCCTTTTCACCCGCAGTGTATATCTTGTCCTCTCCCGGAGCCTTCTGCGAAGAACGCAGCTGTCTGAGAATATCGCCCGCTGTCTTTTTAAAGCTGTCCGCTCCCATGAACGCCTCGGTATCTATTGCTATAAAGAAATGACCCAAATGATAAGGTATCTTATTGCCGTCCGCGTCCAAACCCGAAAGCATCTTCATATAGCTGCCCGCCTGAAGTGCAGCGGAGAGTATTTCCACTACCGTTGCATAACCGTAGCCCTTATAGCCCGCAAGCTCCTCGCCTATTCCGCCGAGAGGAGTGAGCGCAGCTTTGCCCTGTGTCAAATCGGTAAGTATCTGCTTGCTGTCCGTCAGCGCAGAACCGTCTCTTCCCACCACCATACCCTTGGGCGTATCTTTGCCCACACGGTCATAGAATTCTATTTTGCCGCGCTGCGTTATACTTGTGGCACAGTCTATAACGAACGGAAACTCTTCATCGGTGGGAAGCCCTATGGTGAGGGGATTTGTACCGAGCATGTTTTCGACTCCGAAGGTAGGAGCTATGGAGGGTCGCGCGTTTGTTCCCGTTATGCCTATCATATTTTCCTTTGTCGCCATGGTAGCGTAATAACCCGCTATTCCGTAGTGTGTGGAATTTCTGGCGGCAACCATGCCCATGCCGTACTTCTTTGCCTTTTCGATAGCCATATTCATCGCCTTTGTGCCGACTATCATACCCATACCGTCGTGTCCGTCCACGACCGCAGTGGTGGGCGTTTCTCTTATTACTTCAAACTCGGTCACAGGCTTTTGAATGCCTGCGTTTATCCTGTCGATATATATGGGCTTGAAGCGGTTGCAGCCGTGGCTTTCAATTCCTCTTCTGTCGCTCTCCATGAGAACATCGGCGCATATTGCCGCCTCGTCTTCGGGCACGCCCAGCTTTGCAAAAGCCTGCGTCATAAAAGAGCCTATGGTTTCCCATGATACGTATGGTCTTGTTTCCATTTTTTATCTCCTCAAATCGATAATATACGGATATCTCCGCTTTCAACGAAAAATAATATTACGATATTATACCACAAACACCTTAAAAGCCAACACTCCGATTTAATAAAGCTGATTCAAATAAGACCGATACGCCCGTTTACGCATCGGTCTTTGCGTTCTTTTTATCTAAGTATTTTTTATAAATCACCATTCCCGCAATACTCACCACGGCGGTGAGCGCAAAAACCATTATCGCAATTTTGTAATTTTCGTTTCCCACCGCACTGCCTGCCAAGGTCGAAGTTATGAGAGACGGAAGGCGTGCCACGCCCGTTATTACGAGCCATTCCGCAAGCTTCATTTTTGTCAGTCCCACAAAATACGTCAAAATATCCTTTGGCGTTCCGGGAATGAAAAACAGTATAAATACTGTAACGCGAAGCTTGTCCGTATCCTGCAAAAATTTTAAGTTTTCTATCTTCTCGGGCGGAAAGAAAGCCTCTACCGCCTTTATTCCCACATGCTTGACAAACACAAATACCAAAGCGCTGCCTATGAGAATACCGATTTCGGAAAGCAAAGTGCCTTCCCAAAAGCCGAAAGCATATCCTGCGGCTATTTCAAACGGTTCTCCGGGTATTATAGACACAATTACCTGAAGCGCTGTCATTCCCACAAAAATAAGCTTTCCCACTACACCCTTTGAATCTACCCAAAGACGAAACTGTTCGGGGTTTCGCAAATTCTCCACAAACGGCTTGCCGATAAAGAAAAAAACGGCTGCCCATAGCCCCAGCATTATGACAACGGAGACTATACTGACTATTTTCTTTGATTTCATACTGTTGATGACAACGGCTCCTTGCTGCTTATTCTCTTCGTTTCTCTGATAAATATAATATAAAACCGCAAAAGTGTCCACTTACTTAATCAAAATATAACGTCGCATTAATTGTCGGAAGAAATACATCGACGAACTCTTTATGCCGGGGCATAAATATTTGTTCATGAGGACAGTGCAGATTACAATATCAAGTGCAACAGCAAGGAAGTGAAGGAGGATAAAGGATAAAAAAAGGGAAACATACAGCACCGAGCTGATATAATGAAGTTGCAACAAATAAAACAATAGTTTTGCCGGACGGTATTTTGACAAATAGTTCCTCTCAGTATGTACGTGATTTTATTTTAGAAAAGTTCCAATTGCTTGCGGTTGTGAGCTTGCCTCAATGCGCCTTTGCACATTTCGGAGCAGGTGTCAAAGCATCGATTATCTTTGTTCGCAAGCGTAAGTCAAACGAAAAGCCGGATGAAAATGAACCGATCTTTATGGCAGCTCCGGAGTTGATCGGCTATGATACAACAGGGCGTAAAACCGAAACACAGCTTGACGAAATCATCGCAAAGTTTGAAGAATTTAAAAAGGACGCAACACCTTTTTTCGCATAACCCCCGATGCAAATGACCTCTGCGTCTTCGCTGTCAAACGGGGGAATATGAAAAGCAGATTTGACATTAATTATAATCTTCCAAAATACACAATACTGGAAGATAAGCTATACCAAGCATTCGGCAAAAAGCTAAAAACAATATCGGATATTGCTGATGTTGTTTGCGGACCGTTTGGAAGCGCTATCAAAAACTCAGATTATCAAGATTCAGGCATACCACTCATTAGGATAACAAATATTACGAAAGACGGATATATGAATTATGATGATTTGATTTTTATTTCTGAAAAGCTTGGGGACAGTCTGTCAAGAACGCAAGTTTCACCAGGAGATATTGTTATTTCTCAGCGTGGTTCGTTGGGGCAGTGTGCGATCGTTGGTTCCACATTACCCAAAATGAACATTTCCGCAAACATTATCGCTATCAAAAACATTAATGGGGTATCTGCGTCATTTTTACACGACTATTTCCTTTCAACGCTCGGACAAGCCTTGCTTGAAAGAAGTGTCAGTGGACAAGTGCAGCAAAAAATAACTACGCAAGATATTGCTGATCTTTTGATTCCTATAGATACAGATGAAACAAAACTAACTGCAATATTAGATTATGCCTATACTTCATACAAAAGCAAGATTCAGCAAGCAGAAGATTTGTTGGCAGGAATGAGCAGTTATATCTTTGATATTCTAAGTATTGCACCAATCAAATTTAATTTTCAGCTATGTTGCAAAGTCAAAATGACGGATCTTATTTCCGATAAGACTTTCAGCGCAGAATACTATCATCCTGAAAGAATGGCAGCTATTTCAAATATGAAAGCTGTTTCCGCTTTTAATGTGCGAAAATTAATAGACATTGTTGATTTTTGCCGTGATGTTGTTTCTTGTAGTGAAAATTCTAAAAAGTATTTGGGTCTCGCAGGAGTTGAAAGTCAAACGGGCGAACTGAGCGGAACTGATGAAGAGGCATCAGGACAAGCATTCTCTTATGATGTTGACGACGTTTTATATGGCAGACTGCGTCCGTATCTAAACAAAGTGTTGCTTGCAGAAGAATCCGGCATTTGCTCAACAGAATTTCACGTTATGCGAGCGAAAGATCAATCCGTAGTACTTCCTGAATACCTTGCATCCATTATGCGTTCTGATCTAATTCTTTCTCAGACAAAACACATGATGACCGGAAATACCCATCCCCGTATCTCAAATGATGATGTTCAAAATCTCTATGTTCCTGTTCCAGATATTTCTGTCCAAAGAATAATTGTAAATGAGTTAAAAAAACGCAGAACTCAAGTTAGGCGATTAAAGCAAGAAGCCGAGCAAGAATGGGCTGCCGCCAAAGCAAAGTTTGAAAAAGAATTGTTGGGGGAATAATATGAAAAAAAGAAAATATAACCGGCATTCTTGAATACTGCTATGGAGGAATTCCAATTGTACGTGGTTATTGTTCTTATAAAACCTTAATTAAGCACTCAAAAGCCCACGATGCATACCAGCGCAAAGTTGAAGATCAACATGTGGAAGAAATAAAAGAGTTTACCTTGCGTGTCGCTCACCCCCATACGCCAATAGGTCTTTCTTCTGTATTCGACAGGGAAAGGTTCGGGATCAGATAATATCCGACTTCTCGGTATGTACCGCCCGTTTTTAACGCAAAATCCCCGATTACCGTATTTCTACGCTAATCGGGGATTCGTTTAGATATACAAGTTGACTTTGATATCTTTCCAAGCAAGCGCTCTTTTCCGAGTTGAGAACGAGTACAGATAATTCTGTGCATCCTTAAGGGTTAAAGTGAAGCTTGCGAAGTGTTGATATTTTACTTCCTGCCATCCTTGATTGCCGCCTGTGCAGGGCGCAAAGAGGCGGTTTATTTTATTTAGTGGCAAAATATATGAAATTGTACTATAATAGACCCGACAGAGTAATGTCGACATCACTTTTCGGAGGAATATATGACGCTGTTTGAATGCTTTGAAAAAAGGAAAGACGGTCTTTGCGTTCGCTTAAAGAGCGCCGCCAATGTGGCTGACGCCCAGTTGATAATGCAGGAAGTGTTCGACGTCGTTTTGTACGAATATATAAACGAATGCAAAAACGACGAAACAAAGACCCTTGCAGCATATATGGGAAATGCCGTTAAATCAGCCTTTCCCTTGATAGAAGGCGTAAATGAAACGCAGGTGTGGGAAAGAAAAAAGAACCTTCCCGCAGCCGCGGGCAAGAAAGCCTCTTCGGGCGGCAGAAACGTTCTCGGTGCGGTGTGTCTTGTCGCTGCCCTCGCTTTGGAGGTACTGCTGGTGATAATGATAATGAGGACCGCCTCCGTAGGCTTTGAAGCGATAAAAAGCTATGTATACACAGGCGCGGTGGGCTTGGTTCTTGCGTTTGTGAGCGGTCTGCTTATGAAGAAAAAGCAGGCTGTAAAACAGGAGACCGAACATTACGCCGAGGTAAAGGTAAATGCCGATGATATAGTGAGGCGAATGACCGCCATAGTGCTTGTTATGGATAAAAACCTTACCGCAATAGAAATGGGACAAAAGCAGGCAGCGGGAGACCTCACGAATGAAGTGATAGCGCCCGAGCTTGCACAGCTGATGCACGACTTGCTCGAGGGCAAGTATTCGAAAAACGGAGAATTTGCACTTGAACAGCTTGAGGAAGTAGAACACTATTTGTATTCCAAGGGGATAAAGCTTTACGATTATACTCCCGAACGAAGGAATTGGTTTGAATTTTTGCCTACCGTTGAGGGCGAGAACGAAACGATAGTACCCGCTATGGTGTGCGAGGACAGGCTTGTGCTAAAAGGGCTTGCCACGCGAAAGGAAGACTGATAATGGAAAAGTATTTCGGTTTTGATTTGGGCGATGCGGAATGCGCCGTATCCGTAAAGGGTGAAAATCAAAAGGGAGAGCCGCAGGTAGTGCCCGTAAACGGTGTAAAAAACTTTATTTCCGCTTATGCGGTAATGCGCGACGGCGAAACCGTGATAGGCGAAAACGCCTGTTATGTGCAAAATCCCAGGGAAGCAAAAATACGCTTTAAGAGCAGATACCTAACGGACGAAGGTGCGGGAGAGGATATATCGAAGTTTGCAAAGGGCGTTTTGCATGTTTTATACGATTCCGGCGTGCTGCATTACGGTGAGGACAATTATTTTTATATCGGCTGCCCCGCAGGGTGGGATGCGCCCGCAAGGGAACGGTACCGAAATATCTTTCAGCAGGCGGGCTATCCGCCGGTAAAGATAATAACGGAGTCCCGCGCGGCTTTGATGTACGCCTGCCAGTCCAAGCATTTGCAGCTCAGTTACGACGTGCTCTCAAAGCCCATGCTCGTGATTGATATAGGCTCTTCGACTACGGATTTTGCTTATGTGCTGTACGGCAAAGAGGTAACGCTGAAAACCGGCGGCGAGGTCATGCTCGGCGGCGGGATAATGGATGAAATACTGCTTGAACGATGTATAGAAGCAAGCCCCAAAAGAGAAAAGCTTACCGATGTTTTCAATGAAAGCAGACCGTGGCGCACTTACTGTGAGTTTGCCGCAAGAAGGCTGAAAGAAAAATATTTTTCCGACGAGGAATACTATTCTTCACGCGGAGTGACCCAATCGGTGGTGGTGCGCTATAGGCTGCCCGTGAAATTCACTCTTTGCGTAGACAGCGAAGCGGCGGACGACATGCTCAATAAAAAACTCGAAAAATTAGACGGCCGCTCCTTTATGGAGGTGTTCACATCTTCGGTAAAGCAGGTGGCGGAAAATATAGCCGAGGAAATTCCGCAGATAGTATTTCTGACAGGCGGGGTTTCGAAAATGAAAGTCATACAGGACGCCGTGAGGGAGATGTTTCCCGAAAGCGTGCTTGTGGCAGGCGTGGAACCCGAGTTTTCGGTATGTAAGGGATTGTGCTGGGCGGCAGAAGTGGACGCGCAGATAAAACTATTCCGCAAGGACGTGGATGAGCTGATAGCTTCAAATGCGGCGGAGGAAGTGGTTGAGGAGTATATAGGAGAACTGTTTAAGAGCGTCGTGGATACTCTGGTGGAGCCGATACTCAAGAACGCCGCAGAACCCGTGTTTATCAAGTGGCGCGACGGAGCGATAAAGCGCCTGTGCGACATTGACGGAGAAATGACCGAGGCGATAACACAGTACGTGAAGTCCGACGAGGCAAAACAGCTTTTGAGCGAACCCATAGCCAAGTGGCTCAAGCCCGTGGCAGCGCGCCTTGAGGAAAAAACCATACCTATATGCGTAAAGCACAACGTGCCGTATACGGCGCTCAGTCTGACGACATATATGAACTTAAACGATGTGGACGTGAAACTGGAAGCTAAAAATATATTTGCGCTTGAAGAGATAACCTGGATGATAAATGCCATTATATCTCTTATAGTGGGGCTTTTGTGCGGCGGCGGCGGTATAGCCGTAATAGCGGGAGGCTTTCCCGGAATAGTGGCGGGAGCCGCCATAAGCCTGCTGCTATTGTTCATAGGCAAAAATAAATTTCAGGAGGCGGTGCTTTCCGCCGACATACCCGATATGATAAGAAAAGCCGTGCCCGCAGGATTTATCGACGGCAGAGCCGAACAGATAAAATCGAAGGTAAAGGAATCTTTGTATGAAAACCTGGAGAATGATAAAAACGAAAGCATTACGCAGGATATGACTGCGGAAATTTCCCGGGAAATAGAACTGTGTCTGGCAAAAATGGCGGAGATAGTGGAGATACCCATAGGGTAGAGCCCGCTTGCGACAGGAATGATTAAATCCATTGAACGAAAACAAAAAGGAAAAACCATTATGAAACTCGATATATTCATCCGAATTTTACAGCTTGCTTGCCTAATGCTCATGCTGTTTTCACTTTATTTCCATAATGATTTTATGTTGATTATTGCCGCTTTTATTATGGCTGTTTGTATAGTATTGAGCTTTGCCGCACAAAAGAAAAAATAGCTTACAGTACGACAGGTACTGCAAAAACACCGATTTGCTCGGTTGAATATTGAGATTTAAGGTCTTACGCTCGTCCGCCTAAGACCTTTTTCTTGTTGTTTGAAAGTTAGTTGTTACTGCGTCTTTTCTCCCACAAGCTCTCTCACCTTTTGCTTATACACCTCTACGCCGGGTTGGTTGAACGGGTTTACTCCCGTAAGGATGCAGCTTACCGCGCACGCCTTTTCGAAAAAGTACACCATTTCTCCGAAGGTCTCTTCGCTTAAGTCCGTTATTTCAAACTTGTTTATCGGGGTGCTTGCGTCGGCATGAGCCTTGTTTACCGCGTCGAATACAAGGTCGTTCATTTCATTATAGCTCATCGAACCCTCTTCGAAGCTCACGTCCAAAAGCGGGTGCGCAACTTTAAACATGCTTTCATAGAACATCGGTTTGCCCTGCTGCAAATACTGTCCGAGAGAATGAAGGTCCCGGGTAAGTATTATCGAAGCGGGGAACGCTCCCTTGCCTTCCTTGCCTTCGCTTTCGCCGAAAAGCTGTTTGAGCCATTCTCCGAAAAATTCGAGCTGCGGTTCGTAAAAGCCGAATATTTCCGTACATTTACCGCTGCTGGCAAGCAGTCTTCTCACCACTGCGTATTGATATGCCTGGTTTTTTCCGATGCTCGGAGTATCGAGAGCGTCGTAAGCCCTTTGCGCTCCTCTGACAATTTTATTTATATCGATACCGCATACGGCCAGGGGAAGCAGCCCTGCGGGAGTGAGTACGCTGTATCTTCCTCCGATAGCGCGTTCGAGAACAAAGGTTTTGTAGCCTTCGCTGTTTGCTTCCGCTCTCAGAGCGCCCGTCGATTCGTCAGTGACCGCGTATATTCTGTCTGTGTAAGAGCTGCCGTATTTTTCAAACAAGAAATATTTAAAAAGCTTAAAGGCAGAGGCGGTCTCCATCGTTGTGCCGGA
>CAYTMY010000010.1:10935-14398 GCA_964439075.1 uncultured Lachnospiraceae bacterium
ACACCACACATATACAAACGTCCTCGCCTGTGAGTTTGTTCAGAAGAGAGGCGTGGTATACTGCGCTCATGTTCCAACCTGCGTAATATATTTTGGGAGAGCCCTTGCGGTCGATAAAATCGCTCAAAAGCATTTCGGTGCAAGCCTTTGCTCCGAGGTATGAGCCTCCTATACCTATCACTACCAAAGCGGTGCACTTGCTTTTTATTTCCTGTGCTGTGTCATTTATGTTTTTGAGCATTTCATTTGTTATAAGGTACGGATAATCGACCCAACCCGAATATTCCATTTCTCCGCTGTGCAGCTTTTCGTGGGCGGCCGCTATGGGTTCCGCAAAAAGCGCAATATCGGAGGTGGCAATGCCCGAAAGTGAATAATTGTAATTGATTCTGCTCATATTGATGTGCCTCCGTTACTCGTCACTGATTTTATAAAGCGATTATATCATAAACACAGCGAATTGGTTTGAATTTTGTTTATTAATCGGGTATAATTACAGACGTAAGTATAAAAAGGACGCATTGTCATGTACATAATAGCAGGGCTTGGGAATCCTACGCGCAAATACGAAAAAACGAGACACAATATCGGCTTTCGGGTTATGGACGCCTATGCGGACAGGCACGGCATGTCTTTCGATAATACGGACTTTAACGCTTTATGCGCACGCGGCAGTATAGAAGGCAAGAAGGTGCTGTTGCTGAAACCGCAGACGTATATGAACCTGAGCGGCGAAAGTCTTGTACGGGCAGCTTCGTTTTACAAAGCGGAGCCTTCGGATATCATCCTCATCCATGACGACGTCGAGTTCGATACGGGCGTTATAAAAATACGTTCAAAAGGCAGCGGCGGAACTCACAACGGTATGAAAAGCGTGGTGGAATGCCTTGCCTTTAAAGATTTTCCGCGACTGAGGATAGGCATAGGTCCGAAAGGAGATTTTGAACTTTACGATTACGTGCTGGCGCCGTTTACTCAGGAGCAGGAGAAGCTTCTTGCAGCGGTCATACCCCGCGCATGTGATATTCTCGATATGATGCTTTTGTCGGGCGTGGACAAGGCGATGAACGAATATAACCCCAAAAAACAAAAGAAACCTTCCGTTTCGGAAGACGATGCGGCAGAGGACTGGAGCCGAAAGGACGGTATATAAAAAAAGAGCTTTAAAACTCAATATAAAGCATGAAAAACGAAAAAAATATCGTTTTGAGGAATATATTATAGTATCTAATCAAAAAAAGTCAATGTTTTTTGAAAGAAATCTTTATAAAATATTGACTTGGTTTTGTTTGTGATGTAATATAGAACATTGCACGGAATTGATGTTTTATATATATTTTTTGAAAAAATCATAATACTGACGAAGGAGCGTACTTAATATCCGTTACTCTTAAAATTTGAGCTGAAATGTTTATAAAGTACGTTTTTTTAAGGTCTGAAATCGTGTAAAGGGAGATATGAATGGTACATTCAGAGAAAATCGGTAAACATACCAGAATGAGTTTTTCGCGCACTGCCGACGTTATGGAACTGCCCTATCTGATAGAGATACAGAAATCCTCGTATCAGTGGTTTCTCGATAAGGGTTTAAGAGAGGTATTCAACGACGT
Source organism: uncultured Lachnospiraceae bacterium (assembly GCA_964439075.1). GTDB lineage: Bacteria > Bacillota > Clostridia > Eubacteriales > Anaerofustaceae > CAYTMY01. The sequence continues at coordinate 12,546 of CAYTMY010000010.1, forward strand.
CAACCCCATTGTTGACTTTGCGGGGAATCTTTATCTTGAGATAGTCGACTACAGCTTGGACAGTACGCCGAAATACGACGTTGAGGAATGTAAAGAGCGTGATACGAATTTTTCTTCATCCTTAAAGGTGAAAATACGTCTTACGAATAAACAGACGGGCGAAATAAAGGAACAAAACATATTTATGGCGGATTTTCCCGTGCTTACCAAGACGGGTACGTTTATCATAAACGGCACCGAAAGGGTCGTTGTGAGCCAGTTAGTCCGTTCGCCGGGGGCTTATTTTTCCATGGAAACCGACAAGCACGGAAAGGACCTTTATTCTTCACAGATAATACCCAACCGCGGAGCATGGCTCGAATACGAGACGGATTCCAACAATATTCTTTACGTGAGAGTAGACAGAACGAGAAAAGTACCCGTTACGGTGCTGCTCAGAGCAGTCGGTATAGGTACGAACGCTCAAATAACGGAATTGTTCGGAGATGAGGAGAGGCTCCTCACTACGCTTCAGAAAGACTCCTCTACAAATGTGGAAAGCGGTCTTACCGAAATATACAAGAAACTTCGTCCGGGCGAGCCCGCGACGATAGATTCGGCGCGCCCGCTGTTCAACTCAATGTTTTTCGACCCCAGACGCTATGACCTTATGGCGGTAGGGCGTTTTAAACTGAACAAAAAACTTTCGCTCGCCATGAGGATAATCGGACTTTCGGCGGCTGAAAATATAGTGGATACGAGAACGGGAGAGCTGATAGCCTCAAAGGGAGAGACGATAACCGAAGAGAGCGCATGGACTATACAGGACTGCGGTATCAACAAGGTGCTTGTGACGGCTCCCGACGGAAAAGACGTATTCGTGATAGGCAACAATACCGTACACGCCGACAAATACGGACTTCCCTTCGATACGGAGGGGCTTGAACTCGACGTGCCCGTAAATCTTGCGGCGCTCGAAGAAATACTTTCTTCCGAAGTATCCGATGAAGAGAAAAAGCAGCTGTTTGCCGAAAAAACGGGCAGCCTGCTTCCCAAAACGATAACACCCGACGACATAGTGGCGTCGGTAAACTATAATCTCGGACTCGAGCACGGCATAGGCGAGCTCGACGATATCGACCACCTCGGAAACAGAAGACTGCGTTCCGTGGGAGAACTGATGCAGAACCAGTTCAGAATAGGTATGGCGCGTTTTGAAAAGAACGTGCGCGAACGCATGGCAGTCATCGACCCCGAGGAGATAACGCCTCAGAGCCTTGTTAATATCCGTCCCGTAAGCGCCGCACTCAAAGAGTTCTTCGGTTCTTCACAGCTCTCACAGTTTATGGACCAGACAAACCCGCTTGCGGAGCTCACTCATAAGAGAAGACTTTCGGCGCTCGGTCCCGGAGGACTTTCGAGAGAGAGAGCCGGTTTTGACGTGCGTGACGTACACCATTCGCATTACGGAAGAGTTTGTCCTATAGAAACTCCCGAAGGACCGAACATCGGTCTTATCGGTTCGCTGAGTACTTATGCGAGAGTAAATAAATACGGCTTTATCGAAACGCCGTACCGAAAAGTAGTGGACGCCAGAGTGACGGGTCATATAGACTACATCACCGCCGATGAAGAGGGCAAATACACCATAGCGCAGGCAAACGAACCTCTTGATGAAAACGGAGCCTTCATGAATGAAAGAGTTACCGGACGTACCGGCAAACTCAGAGATTTTGTTTCCGCTTTCAAAAAAGACATTGACTATATGGATATATCGCCGCGTCAGATAGTATCGATAGCGACGAGCATGATACCCTTCCTTGAAAACGACGACGCAAACCGCGCCCTCATGGGTTCGAACATGCAGCGTCAGG
>CAYTMY010000011.1:0-12820 GCA_964439075.1 uncultured Lachnospiraceae bacterium
ACGGTGTTACAAGCAAGGCAAAGCAAATATAGCAGGCCGGATGCTGCCTTCCCTGAAAAATGGTAAATGCAACAGGAACCATTGTAAAAAGCAACGCCCCCCAAAAAACCATTTTCCCTATGGCAGGCGGCGGATACACACTGGAATCGTTTTTCTTCAAATTCCGTATCATCTCCTGTTTTATTAGTATAAAATTGTTAATCGGAAATTCGTTAAAAACAAATTCCCGCTGCGTCAAAATTCCGATTTGTTTGAGCTTCTTATATTCACCATTACCATATATTCATCGCACCAATCTTCTCCAGTATCTCCTCGTCCGCCGGACAAAACGCATACTGCGATATCTCTGCCGGAGTGATCCAACGAAGGTCGTTGTGCTCCAGCAGCTGCGGAACGCCGCTCATGATCGTGCAGTTAAAGAGTGTCAGGTGGATGTTGATATCCGGGTATTCATGCACGACCTCGGTGAAGACTCTGCCGACCGATACGGTAATGGCAAGCTCCTCGCGGCACTCACGCATCAGTGCCTGCTCCTTTGTTTCATGCGGCTCCACTTTGCCTCCGACAAACTCCCACAGCATGCCGCGCGCCTTGCTTTTCGGGCGTTGGCAGATCATGAATTTATCCTCGCCGTTTTGACAGTGTTCCCATATCAGAGCGGCTACTACCTCGGTCATGTGTATCATCTCCCGTTCTGTTTCAGCCGATCAGCTCGTCCAACCGCATCAGCGTGCAGCCTTTGCTCTCGTAATACCGGAGCATTTCGTCAAGCTTGCGCTTGTCATAGCTGGTAATGCAATCGAACAGGACTGTGACGCCGTAGCCCTCCTTGCGCATGTTGAAGCAGGTAGATTTCACACAGGCGATAGCGTCTGCGCCGGTGATATAGAAATCGGTAATTCCGTTCTGCTTGACAAACTCCGCAAACGGCTCGCTGCTCAAGGCGTTGCCCTTGCTTTTCGTGAAGATGTTGTCGGAGGCGAGCTTCATTTCAGGGACAAGCTCCTCCCCGCGGGTGCCCGGCTTGAATGTGCGTGTAGCGGCTGTCAGGTTGTTGTGCTTGATATAGACTACATGTATCTCATGCTCCACCGCCCAATCGATGGCACGGTTGATGCCGCCGATGATCTCCTTGTGGTTTTTGGTGATGTCGTTTTGAATATCGATGATAACAAGGGCTTTCTTTTGCATGATGCTTTCTCCCGGTAATTACATTTTTTACGACAAATATGGAGTGTATGGTCACATTAATTACGACGAATATGCCGGTAAGTATTGGTTTTCGAGTTTTCAATCATTTGCGAAACCTGTTTGCCTATATCAACACCCCGTTACAGTGGTCGATCTCGTGTTGGATGATCTGTGCCGAAAAATCGGTGAATGTCTTGAGACGGGTCTGAAACGCCTCGTTCTGATACTGCACCTTGATCGAACGATACCGCTTTGTTTTCCTCGTCCCCTCAAGGGAGAGGCAGCCCTCTTCGGCTTCAAACGGGTCGGAGAACTTGATGATTTCCGGATTAAACATTGTCATATATGTACCGTCATTGTCAAAAATGATGATGCGCTTCTTTACGCCGATCATATTCGCCGCCATGCCCACGCAGCCGTCCTTGTGGGAAATAAGCGTGTCCAACAGGTCCTGCGCCGCCTGCAAATCTACTTTTGTTGCAGGTTCGGACTTTTGCGCGAGAAATATCGGGTCTTTCATTATTGGTTGAATCATTATCTCACCGCCAGCTTATTCGTTTTCTTGAAGAAACTCGCCGGGCGCTGACTATCCGTGTTAAGATAATCAAGCTCGGTAGTTCTGCCATTGAACTACATTCATATATTTTAATTATAACGTATTTTTGTCGGATAGAAAACTTTTGCCCGTACACATAGAAAAAATAACTAAAAACAGCCTGCTATCCTTACGGAAGCAGGCTGTTTTTAAACCGTTCAAGAGATATTTTTTAATGGGGTATGCCGTTAAATTAAAAGCCCCACTATCCAGTTGACGAACTGTAATTCGTCCTCCTGCCATATCCCGCTTATCAAAGTTTCTTTCTCGGGGTAGTAGTCCAAGTTGTTTTTAAATTCATCAAAGTCGTACAGTTTAAGTTCTCTATAATCCATCTCGCCCTCCTAATACCTTCCGTAATCTCTTACGGCTTTGTTTACGGCATGTACGTTCTCGGCTTTTATGTCGCTTGCCGATGTCGCTATCTTATCGAAATTGAAGGAATACCCTCCGCCGGGGGCTAGTACATCCATAAGCTCTTTTGCCTTATCCACGCAAACTTCTTTGCTTGCACTGCCCAAAAGAGTAAGAGGATAGAAGCCCTGCAAACACATCGTTTTGCCTATCTTCTCCTTTACCGCTTTCGGATCGGCGTATTCGAATCTTCCCATTATCACCTTAGCGGGCAGCTCGGTAAGATGTTCGTAATACCTGCTCCAGTCGCCCTCAAAGAAAATATACAGATATCTTCCCGCGTCTACGAGTTGTTTTACAAGTTCCGTAAAGGTGGGCCACCATAGCTCGCCGAATACCGAATCGTTCAAAAACGGCGGCATGTGTAGCGGTATAAATATCATTCTCTCTATTCCGGGAGGAGCCACAAGACCTTTGTTGAGCATTATAGGCAGTATCGCTTCACACGCGGCTTTTACTTTTTCTTTTCGTCTGCGCACATCCATTGATATTCCCGTGAAACTTCTGAGAAGGTCTGCCAGAAAGTCAAACGGCGCTTCGGTCGAAGTGGCACATACGCTCGTAAGCTGCGTCTTTTCGAGTATTTTTGCCATGCCCGCGTTATATGGTCCGTACACGCGGTTGAAGGTGAACATGCCTCTTGCAAGGGCAAAGCTTTTGTACGGTTCGGGTTTGTCAAGCGCCGTGTATATTCTCGGTACGCACTTTTCCGCCAAGAACTTTACGGGGTCGGATAAAAACTCATCGTACTCGTTTTCCTCCATTGAGTGCACCTCGGGATGTTGTACAAAACCCTCCGCCGACTGCACGAATGATTTTGCGCCTAAGGTTGAATAGTAGCGCGGCGAACGGAAGCCGAGGCTTCTTATGTAGTCTGCATCGAAATCCGAAAGGGTTTTATCCATTGCTTTCAGTATCATCTCGTTGTCCCATACGCCGTCAAAAAGAGGGTAGCCCGCATATTCAATCGCCAGCTCGGGCGTTGCAACATGCTCCAGGGGTATACCCGCAGTTTTTTCAAGTCTGACACATTTTTCCAGTTCAGACATTCTTTCCTGCTGTAAAGTCATAATTCCTCCTTTTTATCGGTAACACATCAAAATATTACTGAAATTTTAGTAACATCTTCAATATTAATAAATTATCATTCTTTCGGTATTTTGTCAATATAATTTTAGTTGTATCAAAAATTATTCATTTTTATTCGTGAAAATTGCATAAAAAAAAGCCTCGGATTTTCCGAGGCTTTTGCCGGTAATATTTTTGAATTTGTGTTTGATTGGATATGTCTTCGGTACATACCTTTGGTATGTTCGTTTTTTATTGAGCGGTGTTTCTTGCTCTTATCTCTTCTTCCATTTTTATTACTTCATCGTCGTCAAGCTTGAACAACGCAAGAGGAATGAGCGAAATGAGAAGAACGACGACGGGCGCCACCATATACAATATTTTTATTCCCGATTGTGCCGCGGCCGTTATTGCACCGTTCGGGTCGTAGTTTATCATAGAAAGCACGAAGGTTATCATGAGACCTCTTAATGCAATACCCAATTTAATCGCCAATGAACAAAACGCCATTATAACGCCTCGCGTATTTTTACCCGTTTTATATTCGCTGTACGCACCGCACATCGCATAAAGATTTGATGTAAGCCCGTAAGCTATACCGAAGAAAAACTGCGCAAGCCCCATCATCACCGATATCACTATGGTATTGGCGGGTACGAAATAGCACAGACCCTGCACTACCATGAAGCCTATAACACCGAAAAAGGAAGCTTTTTTTGTACTGCCGAGTTTTTTTGCCACCGTTTTGGACAGCAGAGAACCGAGAAAACCGCCCAAATAGAATATGAACAACAAGGTTTTGACTGCTCCCGGATTTTGCAACACTATTTTGCAGTAATAGCTTGCCGCGGCAGGCACGCCCAAATATGCTACAAGCCTGAAAGCATCATGGAAAAGAATGGCGATGAGAGGAGGACAAGACACTATGCTTTTTGCCATATCTTTAAATGTGACCGCTTTGCCCGACTCATATTTTACATCTTCCTCATATCCTTTTGTTATGGCGTAGTGTATTACATAGCACAGCATAAAGATGCAGCCTGCGATAAGCGCTATGAGAGTATATGCGGTCACGCCCGATACCGAGGCGATAAGCGCAGTACTGAGTGTAGGCACAAGCCATGATGCGAGCATTTTACCGCCGCAGCTGCCCGCAGCCAATCTTCCTGACAGGAATGTTCTTTCATCGGGAGAATCCGTGAGTACGGGAAGCAGATTCCTGTTTGCAGTCCAACATATATTCCATATTGCATGGCTCAGTATGTAGCCGATGCTGACGAGGATGCCCGCCACCGCGTTTCCGCCTATTTTTGTAAAGGAAAGCATAAAGAATGCGGTCACAAAAGGTGCGCAGTATATCAGCCAAGGTCTGTATTTGCCGTTTTTAAAAGTCACTTTATCGATTATTATCCCCGCTATAACGGCTGTAACGGCGTCTGCCAAAGCCGTAAAACTCGTAATTACGGCCGTTATCGAAAGCGGCAGTTGAGCTACATCTGTAAGAAAGAATACGAAGAAGGAGGTTTCCGTCGTCGACATTACCGAAAAGCCGACTTCGCTTATGCCCCAAAATGTTTTGATTTTATTATTTATTTTTTTCATGTGTTTCTCCTTAAATAAGCAAGCTTACTATCCAGTTTATAAATTGTCTGTCATCCTCTTGCCAAATCTCCTTGACTGCTTCCACTTTGTCCGCAGGGCAATTCAAATCATTTTTTATAAGCTCAAAATCATATAATTTAATTTCTTTATAATCCATATAGTCCTCCTAATACTTGCCGTATTCTCTTACGGTCTTGTTTACGGCATGAACGTTTTCGGCTTTTACATCGCTTGCGGAAGTGGTGATTTTGTCGAAATTGAAAACGTAGCCTCCGCCGGGAGCCAAAATGTCAATATATTCTTTGGCTTTATCTATGCAGACTTCTTTTGTTCCGTTGGCAAGCAGGGTGAGCGGATAAAAACCGAGCAAACACATCATATCGCCAAGCGTCGTTTTGATTTGTTTTGCATCAGCATATTCGAATCTGCCCATAATTCTTTTTTTCGGCAGATCGGTAAGGTATTCGTAATATCTGCTCCAATCACCTTCAAAGAATATGTAAAGATAGTGACCTTCTGCAACCAATTTCTCCACCAGTTCCTTGAAAGTGGGCCACCAGAGCTCTTTGAATACTTTTTCATTCAAGAAGGGCGGCATGTGCAGAGGGATATGCACCAAGCGTTCTATACCGGGAGCGACTGCAAGCCCTTTGTTTATCATCACGGGCAAAACTGCTTCACAAGCAGCTTTCACTTTATCCTTATGTCTGCGAACGTCCGTTGATATACCGGTAAAGCTTCGTATTAAATCAGCCATAAAATCAAACGGCGCTTCGGTCGATACGGCGCATACGCTTTTTAACTGAGCTTGCTGCAATATTTTTCCCACACCGGCATTATAAGCTCCGAAAATGCGATTGGATGCATGCATGCCTTTGGCAAGCGCAAAACTTTTGTACGGCTCGGGTTTATCGAGTGCAGTGTATATCCTCGGAACACATTTTTCAGCCAGGAACTTTACAGGGTCAATTATAAATTCGTCGTATTCTTCAGGTTCCATTGAATGCACTTCGGGATGTTGTACAAACCCCTGAGGCGATTGTACAAATGATTTTGCTCCGAGAGTGGAATAAAATCGCGGCGAGCGAAAATATAAACTTCTGACATAGTCTGCGTCAAAGTCATTGATTGTTTTATCCAACGCCTTTAAAAGTACCTCCACATCCCAAACACCCGTAAACAACGAATACCCTGCGTATTCCAGTGCCATTTCGGGAGTAACGATATGCTCTAACGGTATATATCGTTTATTCTCCAACTTTATACATTTTTCAAATTCATCCATTCGGTCGTCCAGTATTGTCATAATTCCTCCCATTTTTTCAGTAATATGTGCACTTATTACTGAAATTGTAAAGATATCTTCAATAAAGGTAATTTAACACCGTTCCAGTAAATTGTCAATATAATTCAGTAAATTTAATTAAATTTACTGAATTGATTAATTTTTATATTTTATATTTAAGCATTTATTTTGAATTGATTTCTGAAATCTCCTCTGTTAAGGATTTCTTATTCTTAAAAAGCAGTTCCTTTTAGCGTAAAAAAATGATACAATTAATAAAAAACAGGAGTACATGACATAATTGCAGCGAGGTAACGAAACAAAATCGAGGATATACAACGCAGCTAAGGAGCTTTTCTATGAGAACGGCTACAGCGGTACCACCATTCAGCAGATAGCCCAACGTGCGGGTACGACCTTGGGCGGCACAACATACCACTACAACACAAAAGAAAAATTTATCTCGCAAATATTCGGTGAATGGAATAATGCGGTTTATTCACGAATGAGAAGGTCGGATATACGCAATGAAACGAGTGTATTCATGCATTTTGTGCTCACCTTCAACTATCATCGTGAGCTTCTTACCGATGAACATATCAAACGCTTTTATTATGAAATCATGAAAGACCGCTCGCTTTATTCATACACTTATGATGATTTAAATAATGTATATTATAATTTCGTGCGCGATTTCGGCTTGCCCATTAACAACACCGAGATAGAATGCGTCATTATTGCCGACTTCGGAGCACGGCGTGAATTTATGATGCAGATATGCAGCGGCGAATATGAGCTGCCGCTGAAGGACGTGTCGATGTTTGTGTTTTCCAACACGGCGCGCGCTTTGGGGCTTCCCGCAGAGGAAGTGCGCAAGGTGGGGCAGAGGGCTTATGAATACTACGTAAAAAATCAGTACACCGATATAAAAATATTGCAGTAAAAACCCTGTCACTTTAAAACAAGGGGCAAATTGTCCCCTTGTTTTTTTGTGCGCTTTGCACGAGGATGGTGAGCAATTATTAAAAACTTGAAAGCTTACCGTAAAATCATTATAATCATTTATATGCAGAAAAAACATTTAAGGCGGTCAAGATGCAAATAGAACACTTGGAATATCTTTTAGCTGTAGTGGAATGCGGGTCGATGAATCAAGCGGCAAAAAAGCTTTATTGCACGCAGCCTGCGGTGACGTCTGCAATAAAGTCGATTGAGAACGAGTTGGGTTATCCCGTAATAAAACGTACAAAAAACGGGACGGTACCCACTGCCTACGGCAAAATGGTGCTCAGAGATGCAAGCCTCATACTCAGTTATGTAAACAGCTGGAAAAAAATGGCGGCGGTAGCCTCGGAAAAGAGACCTGTTGACGTAAGCGTCGGCGGCTCCATTCCCAACGAGATACTTCGCATAGTTGTAAATATGCAAAAGATGAACCCGCATACGAGCATAAATATAAATTACCGGCAGTTATTCAGCGCCAATATGGCAAAGGGGGAGATGCCTGCCTTCAGAATAGGTCTTTTTTGCAGAGCGCCTGTCAGCATTCCTTTATCTATCAAGTATGCCAAACGTCACGGTATGTCTATGGCTATTCTCAAAAAAAGCGAAATGGGAGTATTCATTAATACGAATAACGAACTTGCAAAAAAAGATGTTTTGAGTATAGAGGATTTGCGCAATAAAAAAATACGTCTGTATAACAACGTTATCGGCTTTCCTTATGCAGACGTACTGCGTAGCTTCGAGTGCCATATAGAGGCGCAGGAATATAAGGATCTTCTTATGGAAATGCTTATACTGCTAAAGGACGGCATTGCCATGCGCCCAATGTTTACGGCAAAGAAGAACGTATATATAGAAGAAGGTCTCGTTGCCGTGCGCCGTATAGGCGACTGTGAACTGCCGATGCATCTTTGCATAATGTATCCGGACACTAAGCATATATGGGACTCCGAAAAAGCTTTTATGGATAACGTATTCGAAACATACAAGGAACATGAGCTTCTGAGCCTGACCGAAAAATAAACAATAAAAACGAGATAAGGCAAAATACCTTATCTCATTTTTATTTGTCTGCAAAAGCAGATTGATTTTAGTGTAACTTATGCAAAGATACCGAGTACGCCTATCGAAGCAAGTATCATGAGCCATACCATGTAGCCGAGGGCTATAAAAAGGCATTTGGTGAACATCTTGCCGCGAAGTTCCTCATCCACACAACTGAGTGCAAGCGCGCCGCCGCTGGATATAGGACTTGCTCCCGTTACCCACGTACCTGTCGTGAAACCGACGAGCATAGGAGCGATGCTCACTCCCGTTGCCGCCGCAATACCTGGCATCATGGGATAGAAGGTGGGCATTACCACGCCCATTCCGTCGGATACGAAGCTGAGTGCAGCGCCGACCGCCGTCATGACGGGCGCTATTATGCTGCCGTTCATCTTGTCGCCTATCCATGCGGATACCATGTCGATAACGCCGAATTTGGAGGCTACTGCCACGAGCGTGCCTACGCCGCAGATAACGAGTATCATACCCCAGGGTATCTGGTTTCTGATAACTTCTTTTTCGTCGCCGAGCTTTAGTACCGTGCATATCAAGCCCATTATGAGCGAGAGCAGCTGAATTTCGAATACGAAGTTAGCAAGATATCTGCATACCGGGTTGGGTGCGATGATGTTGATGAGCGAAGGGATAACCACCAGTGCTACCGTTATGACGATAAGCGTAAGGGTGATCTTCTGGTTCTTCGTCATCGGATCTGGCTTGTCGATAACCGTGGCTTTTGCTTTGTGCCCTTTAAACAGAATATACATGATAGCAAAGAAGCTTATAGAGACTATTGCGAGGAACAAGGTCTGTTGATTTACCATGTTTGCCGCTACTACTCCGTCGATGCCTGAGCTTTCGGCTATGGCGCGCGTCGTTACTCCGCCGACGCTCCAGAAGGTCGTTCCGCCGAGAGGTGAGCCCGCGACGACTGCTATGTAAGCGAGAAGCGGGTTGAAGTTAGCCTGTTTTGCAAGCTGGAAGGCGATAGGAGCCATGACGATATTTGCCATAAGTCCGCCGCCGCCCGCCGCTGCGATGATAGCTGCGCCGAAGAACATGGATATGGGCAGCAGCCACGCCTTATTGCGGCATGCATAAACGATTCGAGCCCCTATTGCCTGCATGGTGCCGTTGGAAATTGCAAAGCCGTAGAAGTATGAAACCGTAAGCAGGTACATCATGATTTTGATCGGGAAGAGCGTAGTTACCGTGGATGCGAATTTCCCGGGTAATACACAGCCGATGATGTAGGCAAATACGAGGGCAAAGATGCCGATGTTTGCCTTTAATTTGTTGCCGAGTACCATTGCGGCAACGAGCGCTATCAAGCAAAGAATTGCGATAGTTGTTGTAGACATAGATATGATTCCTCCTTTTATTTGTTAGAATAGAGCAATGCGCTTGGCGCAAATGTCTCGAAGCTGAGAATCACCGCATCCTTATCGTCGGACGCAACAAGATACGCTTCATTTGTATCGCTTTTTATGGCGAGGTTCGATGAGTAGGGAAGTCTTCCTTCTTCTCTTCCGGGAACGAGAACGTTTGCCACGGGTATTCCCTGAGGTGAGAAGATGATGACTCTGCCACCGAACATGACCGCCTGATACACATAACCGTTTTTATCCACGCGGGTGCTGTCAAGCACGGGGAACCCCGTATTTTTATAGACCTCCATTTGCGTGTAATGTGAGGCTCTCGGTGTACCGTCCGTATCGAGGATGAGGCGTGTCAGAACATTTTTACCTGTCTGGGCTACCCACAAAACACTTTCGTCGTGCGAGTAGCAAAGTCCGTTGGGTGCGGCAAGTCCCGAAAAATAAACGCTTATTTCTCTGTAACCACTTGCCTGAGTAGCCTTGTATATGGCTCCTATGGGATCAAAGGATGTTCCGCTCAAATCGGTAAAGAGCAGATCTCCGTTGTTGTCAAACGCCATGCAGTCCACTCTGAGATTTCTGCCTGCGTTTTTATATTCTATCTCGTCCAAAAGTTCACCTTCGGGGTTTATGATCCTTATTACGCCTCTCATCATATCCGTTGCGAAAAAACGTCCGTCCTTATGTACGGCAAGACCTATCGTCATGCCCTTCCCGGGCTTAAAGAAATCGGTTATTTCACCGTCGGGCGTTATCTTTTTCACTACAGTGGCGTCGGGGGCGGTAAGGCATGCGTAGAAATTTCCGTATTTATCGAATACGGGACCCTCAAGACTGGGTGTTTTTTTTCCGTCGCCCAAACGATACTTTACTTTGGCTTCAATAGTGGGAAGCGTTGCAAGGTCGGGCGGCAGGGGATAATTTGCAGGATGCGGAAGGTTTTTTAATATTTCCATTTGTTCGCTCCTTTTTTAGGCGATATATTTAGAATTCGCCGTCTTTGGGAAGATACGGACCGTAATTCCAGTTGCCGTTTTCCGAATATGTAGCGTCGGGATGATACGTATACACTCTGCCCTTTCTCTGCGGCGGCTGTGCATTCGGATGGAAAATTCTTCTGGCGTCGGGCTCTCTCATCCAACCGCCGTGATAAGGCGTTCTCGAGAAGGCTATTATGTGAGTTTTCAGAAGCTTCCATTCTCCGTCTATTTTGATATATTCGTTGTCATACTTGCCGATAAACCAATACGGCGTTACATGCTTATCATTTCCCGGATACGGCGATATTCCCATTGCGTGCGGGCTGAGTTGATTCCACTGAGCCTTTGCTCGTGTGGCGTCCTCGTTGAGAACTATCCTCGGCGTGAGTATATACTGAAGTCCTATCCAACCCTTCATGTGGTTTGGGTTGTTGTTGAGGTGTTCATGCTCGTCGAGCATATATTTTCTGACGTTTTCGGGACCTTCATAGGTTCCGTCCTCAACCATTTCGTATGAAATTTCGGGGTGGTCTTGAGCCATAGTGCTGTAGATGCCCTTAAAATTGACCTGATCGAGATAAGTGAGATATTGTCCGTGAAGCATTTGTATCTCGATTATATCAGCCGCTCTTAACATTCTGTCAAGTTCTGTTTTTTCCATGTTGCCGCCTCCTACAATTCTTCATCCGGCAAGTAAGGTCCCCATTCGATACCTCCGCTTGCGCATGAGTAGTCCGCATTATACACATTGTAATAGGATGATTCCCTGTCCGGTTTCATTCTGGGCAGCACGGGCATCTGCGAACAATCCGCCTGCGTCATCCAGCCTGTCTTAAATTCGCTTCTTAAGAAAGATATCATTTGCAGCTTGAGTATTTTCCAACCGCCGTCCGTGTTCACGAAATCCACATAGTATTTTCCGCAATGCCAAAATGCGGAGAGTTTAAGCGTATCGCACGGATAAGGCATTGCCCATCTGCTTGAGGGAGCAAAAAGGCTCCATGTACCGACTGCTTTTTTCCCGTCGGCGGAGACTTTTATGTAAGGGTTGCAGATAGTCTGCAGATCCATATAGCCTCTTTTGTCGGAAGGGTCCTGCATGTATTTATCGTAAGCGTCAAGAAACGCCTTTACATGATCGGGACCGTCGTAACCGCCCATTTCGGCAAGCTCTATGCTTGCGTCGGGGTTTTTCTTGTCGAACAGTTCAAACACGCCCGCAGCGTCCATTTTGCTCATAAGCTCGACGTATTTTGCCATAAGCATTTGCATGTCGTTTATGGCGGCAGCCTTTTGGAGCTTTTTTTCCTGCTCGGGTGTAAGTGTTACATCCATTCGCGTTTACCTCCGTTTTTATTTCAGCGCACAAAAGCGCACTTGCCGAGTATGATCTTCCGCAAAATCATATTTATATTGGAATGTGTTTCGTATTCTTGTCTAAAAGTATATCAGTTTCCGTAAAAAACCTCTAATCATATAAATTTATCCGATATAATCTTTGTTTATCGTCGTTCATGTACAAATTTGCATAGTGTAATTTTTGTATCATATTAAAGACAATAAAAAAACCGCCCTTTTGTATAGCGGTTTTTTTATTCATTTCAAAATTACAGGTCTTTAATATCCGGCAGATAAGGTCCCCAGTTGTATGCGCCGTCTTTGATGTATACTTTGTCGGGATGATATACATTGAAGCGGGGTTTTTCATCGGGTTTGAGAGCCCAAAACGGTTCTTCTCTGAAGCATTCCGCCTGTTCTACCCAACCCTTATCGTAAGGCGCTGTAAAGTAGGTGACGAGTCTGAAATGGAGTATTTTCCATTTGCCGTCTTCCTTGATGAGTTCCCAATACATTTTTCCGCCGTGCCAGAATTGTGCAAGCGTTCTTCCGCCCTCGCCGTCGGGAGTGGCGAACTTGGCTTTGGGGCTTATAAGAGCCCATGTTGCCGCGGCTTTTTTGCCGTCATCGCTTATTACGGCATGAGGCGTACCTGCGTCGATAAAATTCAACCAGCCTCTTTTATCCGTATAATTTTGCAAGAGCTTATGCTGATATTCCCAGTAAGTTCGGACGTGCTCTTTGCCTATGTACTTGCCGCCGTTCTCATATTCGACGCTTACTGTATCATCGTTTTTTGCAAACAATTCTTCATAAACGTCTTGCGCATTAAAGCGGTCGATAAGAGTGACATATCTCCCGAAAAGCTGTTCGATCTCGGTGACGTCAGCCATATCACTGAAGCGTTTTACTTCCT
>CAYTMY010000011.1:12830-14166 GCA_964439075.1 uncultured Lachnospiraceae bacterium
CTCATTAAAAGCTATACCTCCTATAATAATATAGCAAGTATACAAAACACATGATAAAATCAGAATATGCGGAAATACTCTGTAATAATAGTAGTTCATAAAAATAATTAATGCAAATAAACTTACGCATTTCAATTATAAAGATAACTTATCCCTTATAAGCTATTATTATTGAATATCTTTGGAAAAATAACATTGTAATAATATATTCTTGCACTTATAATAGTAGCATATAAAAACAATTGCGGCTTTAACACAGTAAAAAAAAGAGGTAAATATATGCAGTTGGAACATCTTCAATATCTCGTTACCGTAATAGAATGCGGTTCAATGAACAAAGCGGCAAAAATGCTTTTCTGTACACAGCCGGCTATTACCTCGGCTATAAAGGCGATAGAAAACGAACTCGGCTATCCTATAATAAAGAGAACGCAGAACGGAACTGAGCTTGCGCAATACGGGGAGATGGTTTTAAAGGATGCGCGCCTCATGCTCAGCTATGTAGACAACTGGAAAAAGCTTGCTTCAGTGGAGTCGTCCCATCGACCTGTGGATATAACGGTATCGGGAACCACTCCGTTTGAAATTATAACTACGATAGTGGACATGCAGAAGACCCGTCCCGAAATCAATATAAATATGCACTTTCAGCCGCTTCTGAGCAGCGCTATGGAAAGAGGCACATCGCCCGCATTCAGACTCGGTCTGTTTTACAGAGTTCCAGAGCATATACCCCGTACAAAGAAATATGCCATTGAACACGGACTGTCGATAGCGATACTTAAAAAAAGCGAATTTGTCCTTTTTATAAATGCACTGAATGCGCTTGCGCAAAAAGACGACGTTGTTCTTGAGGATTTGCGCAACAAGCGCGTATTGCTGTATCAAAGTCCGAGAGATTTTCCTTATATCGATAAGCTTAGGAGCGTTAACTGTGACGTCGATCTTCAAGTGTATCAAGAGGAAAATCTGATGAAGACCGTGGCCGCCTTTGATGACAGCATAAGCATACGCCCGCTGTTAAATGCCTATAAAAACGTATACGTAGAGGAGAAGCTCATCGTAACGCGCCCGACAATAGACTGTCCCATGCCCGTTCACCTTTGCCTTATGTATCCCGACAGTGAGCATATATGGGAGTCGGAGAGGGCCTTCCTAGATAACATTATGGAAATATATACTGATTTTGAGGTGCTGTAGTTTCGCGAGGACAATAAAAGCCGCCGAGTATTCGGCGGCTTTTATTATGTCTGATATTTTCTTAGAGTGCAAGATACCGTTCGCCCATGCGAAAAAACAGCGGTTTAGTTCCATAAGGACAGATCACAACATAAAA
>CAYTMY010000012.1:0-451 GCA_964439075.1 uncultured Lachnospiraceae bacterium
TGACTTTGCGTACCGGATTGACGAGAACCTTCGTCTTCGCGTAAACGTATTTCGTTATGCAAACGGTATTGCGGCTTCTTTGAGGCTTTTGAATAATGATATACCATCTCTTCAACAACTCGGTTTGCCGGAAGTCCTTAATTCTTTGGTGGAACAGCAAAGAGGACTTATCCTCATTACAGGACCTACGGGAAGCGGTAAAACCACGACCTTGGCTTCAATGATCGATCATATAAACGAAACAAGAGCCGAACATATAATTACCATAGAAGATCCTATTGAATATATTCATCATAACAAATTATCAATAGTACATCAACGTGAAGCGGGTCGCGACGTATCCACATTTGCGGAAGCGCTAAGAAGCAGTCTGCGTGAAGACCCCGATATAATCCTTGTTGGCGAAATGCGGGATTATGAAACAATATCAGCCGCTGTAACAGCCGCAGAA
>CAYTMY010000012.1:461-4051 GCA_964439075.1 uncultured Lachnospiraceae bacterium
CGAAATGCGTGACCTCGAAACCATTCATCTGGCCATCACCGCCGCAGAAACGGGACACTTGGTCATGTCTACTCTGCATACTACGGGAGCTGCTCAAACTATCGACAGAATAATCGACGTCTGTCCTCCGAATGCTCAAAATCAGATACGAACGCAGCTTGCGGGTGTTTTATCGGGCGTTATCACACAATGTCTTATACCGAACATTCAAAACGATGCAAGGCATCCCGCCACCGAAGTGCTTATCGGAAGTGATGCCGTATTGAATATGATAAGAGAAAATAAGTGTTTTCAGTTGCCCACCGCTATGCAATCGGCAGGTGCTGCAGGAATGCACACTTTAAATAACGACCTTGCCCGGCTTGTAAAAACGGGGAAGATAAGCGTTCAGAATGCATATAAATATTCAAATAATAAAAAAGAACTTGAGCAATACGGAATATGAGGATGGTTCACAAATGAAATGGCTTATAGCGTCCGACTTGCATGGTTCTTCATATTATTGTGCTTTATTGCTAAAAGCTCTTGAAAGAGAGTCCGCCGACAGGCTTTTGTTTTTAGGCGATATTCTATATCATGGTCCGAGGAATGAACTGCCTCAAGGGTACGCTCCAAAAGAGGTGATTACGATGCTAAACGGCATAAAAGATAGTATGCTTTGTGTAAAAGGCAATTGTGACAGCGATGTAGATCAAATGGTTTTGGAGTTTCCTATAATGGCGGAATACTCTCTTATTCCTATCGGTAAAAACAATCTGATTTTCGCAACACATGGTGATAAGTATAATATGAACAATATGCCTCCTATAAAAAAAGGTGATATTATACTATCCGGTCATACGCATGTGCCCAGCTATACATCGGGAGTCGGTTGTCATTTTATCAATCCGGGGAGTTTATCTCTTCCGAAAGAGGGAAGTTGCAATTCCTATATAACGTTTGAAGACGCTGTTTTTACGTGGAAAGAAATTGACGGCACGTTATTTAAAGAATTTGTATATAAATAAGGCTATGCATCACAGCATAGCCTTAAATTTTCTCATGCATGCAGGGTTGCTTCCACAGCAACCGCCAACAATATTTATTCCTGTGTCGTAGATGGATCTCAACCCATTAGCGAAGGTATCTTCGTCCATCTCGTAAGTCATAATGCCATTTGCATTGATCGGATTTCCTCTGTTTGGTTCCGCAAAAATCGGTTTGTCTATTTTGATTTTCATTTCTTTTGCAAACGGGAGCATTTCTGTGGGGGTAAGAGTGCAGTTTATTCCCGCAACTGTTATCGGAAGAGAATTGACCTTTGATATCCATTCATCCAACGCAACTCCATACCAGGTTCTGCCTTTTGGCGTAAAAGTCATTGATGCGAATAAAGGTTTTTGGGCACCTTCTGCCGCTTGTGCAAAAGCCTCCACATCACCGAGCACCGAGGTGGTTTCCAGCATTATAATATCCATTACGTTTTCAGCAGCGTTTATCTGCTCGGAAAATAATTCAATCGCCCTTTCGTAAGGGAAATTTCCGTTTCTGTCGGGAAAGAAGCCCGAAGGACCTATATCAAGAGCGATAGCTGCGTTCGGAAAATTCTTTTTGGCATTTATAGCGCACTGAAGAGAAGCCGAAACAAGCTCTTTGCAAGAAAATTCCGAGGCTGATAAAGTATCTTGCGTGATATTAAAAGTGTTAGTGGTTATTATATCGCAGCCTGCTTCGAGATACTCCCTGTGGATGCTTGTGAGTATATCGCTGTGCTCAATTCCCGCGCTGAGGAGTTTTGTGGGTTCAAGCCCTTTTGAAAGCAGCAGTGCGCCCATGGAGCCGTCAAGAAGCAATAAATCGTTCGATTTTATTCGTTCGTTGATATCCATTAAAATTTACCTATGTTTAATAGTAATAAAAGCCCCACTATCCAACAATATACAGAGAAGGAAATAAGGCTGCCTTTTTTTACCACACGTTTGAATATCAGAATAGACAAATACCCAACAATAAGTGCGGTCAAAAATCCTGCCACACACGGAAGGACAGATATTTCTTTAACGGCATCTATAACATCTCCGATTTTCAGAACTACTGAACCTAAAATAGTCGGAATAGCCAACAAGAATGAGAATTCGAGCGCATCCTCCTTTTCAAGCCCCATTATAAGACCTCCCGTCATCGTTGTACCCGAACGGGATAGACCCGGCATTATTGCGCACATCTGAAAAAGTCCGATAACGCCTGCCTTTACGGGAGTTAAGTTCTCTATTTTATCAATATTTTTCGATGCTATTTTTTCTCCCAACAGGAGTAAAAACCCTGTGACCAACAGCATGACCGCTACAATTAAAACAGACGAGAATGCGCTTTCGATATAATCATCAAACAACACGCCTACAATTCCCGCGGGTATGGTGGCTATAATAATATAAACTATATAATATCTGTATTTACTTTTTTTAAGCTGTGGTCCTTTAAGTGTTATCATGTCAACAAGCATCAGAAAAAATTCCTTTATAAGCGATATGACAGATTTGTAATAAGCTGCAAATATCGCAAACAGCGTGGCTAAATGTAAAAGGATAGCAAACGCCAAATTGTTTTCTGTCATTCCGAATAATGCTTGTATAATAACAAGATGTCCTGAGCTGCTGATTGGCAAAAACTCGGCTGCGCCTTGTACTAAACCCAGTATTATTGCTTCTAAAATACTCATAACGCCTCCTATAATGATAAATAGTATATCACACAAGAGGTTTGAACAGAACTTTTACGCCGATTTAATCATTTTTTTGAGCCTAGCAAGCGCGGTTGAAACACCACCTACGTCATCTATCAGACCGATTTCAACAGCGTCTTTTCCTATCACTACAGAGCCGACGTCATTTGCAAGCTCATCTGTTTTGAGCATTAGTTGTGTGAGTGTTTTTTTCTTTACGGAAGAATGTCCCACTATAAAGTTGATTATGCGTTCTTGCATACGTTTAAAGTATTCAAAGCTTTGCGATACGCCGAGTACCAGACCGTTGGTTCGGATAGGGTGAATTGTCATCATCGCAGTCGGTGCGATATAGGAAAAGTCGGTGCATACTGCCAATGGTACCCCAATGGAATGCCCTCCGCCCAACACGAGAGACACGCTCGGTTTGCTCATGCCCGCTATCAGTTCGCTTATAGCCAATCCCGCCTCCACGTCGCCGCCCATTGTATTCAATATCAACAATACGCCTTTTATATTATCATTTTCTTCAGCTTCAATGATAAGCGGTATAATATGCTCATACTTGGTAGCTTTCCTGCCGGCGCCCAGCTCTATATGCCCTTCAATTTCACCGATTATACTTATGGGCAATATACCTGTGCTGTCATGTATTTTATTTATTTGCCCCAGTTCGTTAATACTGTCAATATCTTTGTCACTATAAATCTTTTCGTCATTATTTTCTTTTTCGTTCATTAAGCGTCCTCCGTTATCTTAGGTTACGCTTTGAAAACAAAATTATGTAAAAGGCAAAATATTTGTTAAATGTAAAATAAGTGATAATATTAGTAATACGATATGAACAAATTAAAATTGATTTCGTAATTCTAAAGCAGTATCATAATAA
>CAYTMY010000012.1:4061-6286 GCA_964439075.1 uncultured Lachnospiraceae bacterium
TACTGAAAAAATAGCTTGTGCATTCGGTGCTTTTCTTGAAAAGGGCGCTTTTGTCGCTATATACGGCGATTTGGGGGCAGGTAAAACGCTGATGAGCAGTTTTATATTTGCTGCAAAAGGATTCACGAACGGATTTTCATCGCCGACCTTTACGGTAATTAAAGAATACACGTATATGGATTTAAAGGCTTACCACCTCGATGTTTATAGGGTAGAGGATTGTGAAGAATTGGAGTATTTGGGCTATTACGATTGTCTGCAAGAGAGCGTTCTGACTGTTGTGGAGTGGGCGGATAAAATACAGGATGCATTGCCTGATAAACGGTATAATGTGCATATAAAGTATTTATCGGATGATAAACGTGAGATCGAAATAAGCAATGATTATCGTGATCTTACTGAATTGGGTGAAAGTTTAAATGAATATATTGGCAATTGATACCTCGACTATGGCGGCAAGCGCTGCCGTAGTGGATGAAAACAAAATATACGGTGAATTTTATACGGATTTCAAATTGAAGCATTCCGAAAAAATAATGTTCCTTATAGAAGGAGTGTTGACAAATCTGAGAATGTCCTTAAATGATATTGACCTTATCGCTTGCGGCAAAGGTCCCGGGTCTTTTACGGGGCTGAGAATAGGTGCAGGTACCGCAAAAGCCATTGCGCACGGCAAAGGTTTGAAGATTGCGGGAATATCCTCATTAAAAGCATGCGCTTATCAAAACAGGATTTACGGTGGTGAGATATGTGCGATCTTCGATGCACAGCAGCAAAGTTTGTATTGCGGAATATACAAAAACAGCGCTAACGGGTTTTTGAGCGTCATGCAGGATCGAGTAATTCCGATTGATGAATTGATATATTTGCTTAAAGAAAGAAAAAGCGACATTCTTTTTTGCGGTGATGCTGTAAAAAAGTATACGGAGAAGATAAGCGACGCTTTAAAAGGACATGCCGTATTCGCAACAGAAAATTTACTTATGCCTCATGCATATTCCGTCGGCGAATTAGCCGCTTTGATAACGGAAGAGGATTATTCCGATTACAATACGTTTTTACCCGAATACATAAGAAAATCACAAGCTGAGGAAAAGCACAGCGTAAACCAATGAAAAAATATATTATTGCAGAGTCTGTTTTGGAAGATTCGTCTCAAATGCATGCCATTGAAACCGAAGCGTTCGGTTCTCCTTGGAGTGAAAAACTTCTTTGCGCCGAAATTATAAAAAAGGACGCTTTGTGCTTGTGCGCAAAATACAAGGATGAGGTGCTTGGTTTCATTATTTTGGACGCAATGTTTGACGAGGTGCATATAACAAATATTGCCGTTAAATCGGAATACAGAAGAGCGGGAATAGGTGAAGGACTTCTGACATCAGCGTTAAGAGCGGCGCATCACGCGGGGTTTAACGATATTACTTTGGAGGTCAGAGTGTCCAACAAAGCGGCCATAAAATTATATGAAAAAGCAGGGTTCATTTCGGAAGGCGTAAGAAAGCGCTATTATTGTGATAATAACGAAGACGCTCTGATAATGTGGCTTAGGAGTTAAAATGGAAGATAAAGATATAAATATATTGGCTATTGAATCATCCTGCGATGAAACAAGCGCTGCCGTCATTGTAAATGGCGTATTAAAAAGCAATGTCATCGCTTCGCAAATAGATATACACAAGATGTATGGCGGAGTTGTGCCGGAAATAGCCTCGAGAAATCATTTGATGAAGCTGCCGGGGGTAATAGACGCGGCGCTTGCTCAAGCAAACATTGCAATGGACGAATTGAACTCCATAGCAGTTACTTACGGTCCGGGGCTTGTAGGTGCTCTTTTAACGGGGGTTTCTTACGCCAAAGCGCTTGCGTATTCACTTGGCATCAAACTGATAGGCGTCAATCACATAGCAGGACATATAAGCGCTTGTTTTCTTGCGGACGCGAAAGCTCCGTTTATATGTCTTGTAGTATCAGGCGGGCACACGTATATTGTCTATGTTAAAGATTACACCGATTTTGAGATTTTGGGCTCAACAAAAGATGACGCTGCGGGAGAAGCTTTTGATAAAGTTGCCAGAGTGATAGGTCTTGAATACCCGGGCGGACCGAAATTGGACGCTTTGGCGAAAGAGGGCAATGCAAAGGCAATAAATTTTCCGAGAGCAATGTTGCATACAGATAATTATGATTTCAGTTTCAGCGGGCTCAAAAGCGCAGTACTCAACTAT
>CAYTMY010000012.1:6296-13882 GCA_964439075.1 uncultured Lachnospiraceae bacterium
TCAATAAAGCAAATATGAAAAATGAAATAATAAACAAAGCAGATTTGTGCGCATCATTCAGAAAGTGTATATGTGATATCCTTACCGAAAAAACAATAAAAGCCGCAACAAATACGGGCGTTAACCGAATCGGTATTTGCGGCGGCGTGGCTTGCAACTCATTGTTGAGGGAACTTTTGAAAAAGGAATGTACTGAACACGGGTTAGAATTCTTTGTTCCGGAGAAAGTATTCTGTTCCGATAATGCGGGGATGATAGCGGTAGCGGCCTATTACAACTATACCAGAAATAATTTTTCCGACAACAGCCTTAATGCAGTTCCTTCTCTGGGTCTTTGAAGTTAATTTTTCATTAGTTGACGGATATGGCTGATATACAAAAGCTTCGTATGGTATAATTATACAAAATTTACAAAGAAAGGAGGATGGCTATGAAAACTTTTTTAAAGTCCTTATATTTTTTATTCGGTATGTTTGTCGGTTACCAATTCGGCAGATATATTTATGGTTTTGATTTTATTAGCAGTATGTACCCTGCGAGTATATCGGTAGATATGGCAAGTTTTATCACGCGCATCGTTGTCGGTATCATATTCGGCATTATTTTTCTTATTATTATTCCTGCGATAGCACGCGCATTTGATAAAATATCTCAAGACTGGGTCACCGAGTTAAAAAACGTCCCCATAACACAGCTGATAATTACGGCAATAGGATTTCTTATCGCTTTTTCATTGGCGGCGTTGTTATCTACGCCTATATATAAATTAAACATTCACGATGTTTTTAAGGTTATCATCTCTATTGCGCTATATGTCGGGTTGGGTTATTTGAGTTATCTTCTCGTTGCGAACAGAACGGCGGATATAGAGTCGTTTTTCAAAAATGCCTTCGAAAAGAAAATCGACAAAGAAGACATGAAGGAGATTCGCACAAAAAACAAGAAAAAGACCGTTCCGATTCCCAAGGTGTTGGATACGAGCGTGATAATTGACGGTAGGATACTTGACATACTGCAAACGGGTTTTATAGACGGTCCGATAATAATTCCGACTTTTGTGTTAGACGAATTACAGTATATTGCAGATTCACCTGATGGCATGAAGCGGAACAGAGGCAGAAGAGGGCTTGATATTCTCAATAAAATACAAAAGGAATTGCCCCTCGAAATAATTGTTTCCGAGAAAGATTATCCCGATTTAGCAGAAGTTGACAGCAAGCTGATAAGGTTGGCACGAGATTACAAGGGCAAGGTCGTTACAAACGATTATAACCTCAATAAAGTTTCCGAGATACATGGAATAGATGTACTGAATACTAACGACCTCTCAAATGCCGTAAAATCCATAGTATTACCGGGCGAAGAGATAAATGTTCAGATAATCAAAGAAGGCAAGGAAAACGAGCAAGGGGTAGCCTATCTCGATGATGGTACAATGATAGTCGTAGAGGGAGGCAAGCATCTCATTGGCAAACAACTAAACACAGTGGTAACAAGCGTTCTACAGACTTCCGCAGGCAGGCTTATATTTGCAAAGCCTGTATGAATTTCAAGGATGTTAATCAAAATATGAAGGTTATAAAATGCAATCTGTCTTAGCCGAAATACAAGCGCAATTGTTTGAATTGCAGGATTTAAAATACAAAGATTTTCATTGCAAGCTGATGCCTACTATAAATCCCGACAAGGTTATAGGTGTGCGGATACCCGAATTGCGCAAACTCGCTAAAAAACTTTCAAAGGAATCATGTTCGGAAAAATTTCTCGCTGAGTTGCCACATCAATATTACGAAGAAAACAATCTGCATAGTTTTCTGTTGGAGACAATAAAAGATTATGATACTGCAATAGAATTGACAGAGCGCTTCTTACCGTATATCGACAACTGGGCGACATGTGATTCCTTTTCTCCGAAAGTGTTTAAAAAACATTTACCCGAATTATATGAAAGGATCCTAACGTGGCTTAAATCAGAGGAAACTTATACCGTTCGTTATGGAATCGGTATGCTTATGTCCCATTATTTGGACGACGCTTTCGAGCCGAAAATTCTTGCTGTTGTTGCCGACATACATTCATCGGAGTATTATATAAACATGATGATAGCGTGGTACTTTGCCACAGCGCTTGCAAAACAATATGAAGCGGCAATAGTTTATATTCAGCAGCGTCGTTTAGACGAATGGACACACAATAAAGCGATACAAAAAGCTATAGAAAGCAATCGAATAGATGTTGTTAAAAAGGAATATCTACGCACTTTGAAAATAAATAAGACAAAAAGCAGGGATTTGAATGCGTAATGCATCACATCCCTGCTTTTTCAAATATGAGTACGAGCATCAGCTCGTAATATTAAAAGCACCTTTTACTGCCGTAATATTCCTCAACCAATCTCAGAGTTTCCCCGAAACGCTGGAAATGAACTACCTCGCGTTCTCTTAAATAGCGCAAAGAGTCTTTCAGAAGCGGGTCGTCAGTCATTTTTATAAGTTGTTCATAAGAAATTCTCGCTTTTTGTTCTGCGGCCATATCTTCATACATATCCACCACAGGGTCGCCCTTTGAGCCTATGGCATAAGTGTCAAAAGTTTGACCCGAAGCATTGATATAGAATGGATTGCAGCCATGTTCGATATAGTATTTGTCAAAGCCCGCTGCTATCATTTCGTCTTTTGTCGCTCCTGATATCAACTGAGTAAACAGTTCACCAACCATTTCCAGATGACCGATCTCTTCTGTTCCCACGTCTGTCAAAACTCCTTTACCCTCTTTGATAGGCATACAAAATCTCTGCGTAAGATATCTTGTTCCCGCACCGGCTTCGCCGTCGGGCCCTCCGTATGCCGTCAAAATATTCATCGCCATTTTAGGGTCTTTATTCGATACGCTTACGGGTCTTTGGAGTGTTTTTGAATATATCCACATTACTTTACTACCTCCTTGCAGCTGCATTTATTTCCAAACGGAAAACGATCTATATACGTCCAACGGCCTTCCGCCTTATCGTATGAAGTAAGTGGATCGTTGAATTGTTCCGAATACGCTTCTAAAAGTGCGTCCAACTGATCGCAAAAGTAATTGTGCCGTTCAAGGACGCGAGTGTCATTGGGATGCGTATCTAAATAAAGAGCAGTTTCCAAAGCCGCAAATCTGTATTGAGATATTTCCGTAAGCATTCGCTCTTGTTCGGGAGATACCTTTAACATAGTACTTCGCCTCCGCCAACATTTCCTCTGTAATCGGAGTACATAGCCGTAAAGAGAGAGCCTTTATTCAAGGCTTCGGCAAGATTATACTCTTCTATATCTATTTGATAAGGAACATATGCGTGATAATATTGCGGATTAGCAGGCATGAACGGTACCATGGGTGTGAAATTATCGTTTTTTATCATTCGTTTCCTTTCTTAAACATCGTTAATAAATTGAACTTAGTCGTTCATTAATATATTATTTAAAAGGTTCATTTTAGTTTACATTTAATGCGTGATTATTTAAAATATAATATACAGAGGTATATAATGAAGGTAGCTCAATTTACAGATTCGTATGTTCCCATCATCGATGGGGTAGGCAGGGTCGTATACAATTATTCTGAACTTCTCAATAAAAAGGGATGCGAGTGTCATGTGATTACGTCTCAAAATATATTTGATAAGCCGCAAAATGACTTTACCACTATTACGTATCATGGCATAAAATTAAAAAAACCATTGTCCTACAATGTGGGCGTACCGATATTCGACTTCGGTTATCTTCATCAAATGAGTAAAACAAAATTCGATTTGGTTCATGCTCACAGTCCTTTTTCCGCGGGCATGGAAGCGTTTAGGTATGCTAAAGTGAGGAATCTGCCGCTAATATCGACGTTTCATTCGCGTTATTATGATGACTTTTATTCTGTCACCAAGAGCAAGGCTATTGCGGAAATAGGCGTTAAAACAATAATAGCATTTTACAATACTTGCGATGAAATTTGGACAGTGAGCCACTACGCTGCGGAAACTTTAAAATCCTATGGCTATAGAGGTAATATTACAGTAATACCGAATGGCACTGAATCTGTCGATGACGATTGTGCTGTGAGCATTGTAGATAAGGAATACAGTTTGGGAGATGAAGTTATATTTTTATATGTCGGTCAAGTCAATTTGAAGAAAAATATCCTCACTTCCATGCAGGCGTTAAGCCTCCTGAAAAAACAAGGATATAATTTCAAATTTCTGATAGTAGGAAGCGGACCTGATAAGGAAAAGCTGGAAACATCAGCCAAAGAGCTTGGAATAACTGATAATATAATATTTATTCATCATATTTACGATAAAAAAATGCTGAATGCTATTTATAAACGAGCCGATCTTTTCATTTTCCCTTCATTGTACGATACAGCGGGTTTGGTCGTTCAAGAGGCAGCCTCCATGGGTACTGCGTCGGCAGTTGTAAGCAATACAGGACCCTCCGAGAACGTCGTAAACGGTTTTAACGGTATATTGAGCATCAATTCACCTCAAGCTCTTTCCGAAAGCATAAGAATATATATGGATGACAGAGATGCGTTTGGAATGCTCGGCGAAAATGCCAAAAACACCATTCCGCAATCGTGGGACTCAATAATTGACAGAGTGATGTCGGAATACGAAAGGATCATTGAAGAAAGTAAACATAAAAATCGCTAAAGAGGTGTATGTACAATATATCTTCAGTAAAAATACTATCTAAACTTAGGGACAATTCATTTAATGAATTGTCCCTAAACATATATGCACTGTTTAATAATGTTTAAATTTACCTTAAGAATAATGCGGATTGAGAAAATACCAATAACTGAAAGATAAAAGCCTTGATAAAAGCATTGAGTTTTGTCGGAGAGTTAATGGCAATAAGTACGTTTTCTGCTGAAAGCACAAATACTAAGTAGCCTATTATAGTCAGCATCGTAAAGGCCGAATCGAAAAGTCCCAATGCAATCAATGCAAAAGGAGCAACGAACAGCGGCATGTAGTTTATCAATATGTGAAGGATAGATTCTTTCGGAGTGCTGACAATATGACATCGTTCTTTTTCATCAATATAAAACATTATGGAAAATGCAGCGCTCAAGAGTATAGTCCAAAGCCATCGCGACTGAATACCGTATACAACATACATTCCCGACAATGAAGCTATAAGAACAAATGCGAGTAAGGCAGCAAATACCAATAGACCGCCTTTGAGGTTGGTATTTACAGTATCCTTCGATAAAAATTGCTTTGTAAGTGCATCTCCGAATGTCGTAAGACGGTACATAAACAGCATTACAAACCCGTATGAGCAAAGCATCGAAACTGATATAATGTCATTGTATGGCATTGATATGGGCACATAATACAAAGCTGCCGGTATTAAAACGATCAATACAACAGCGGGCAGCCACAAGAGAAGTTTGTCTCTGTAAAAATGTTCGGGAATGCCGATAAACGGCTGTTGGTAATAAGCATATTTGTCACTGGAAAGCAATATTTTCTTTGCTAAGCTAAATCCGTATGCCATCAATACAAATGCCAACAAAAGCAACGGTGCTCTCATGACGGAAATGAAATCTGCCGTAAAATAAATATTATCTAGAGCGGCAATGTGGGAAACAGCCGCGTCGGTAACATTAAAATTCGACATCATAAGATTATGTACGGGCATAGTTAAGTAGGTTTCCGTAACATCTGCAGAAGTATTCTTTTTAATCATTTGAATCAGCGCATCATTATCCTTTATAGTGGAAACATTATCAGCTTTAGACGCTATGACATGAATCGGGAAGTCGAAGTTGTTGTTGTTTAATGCATTGACCCACGGAAGTTGTGTGTCTATATTGTAGTTGATTATATCGAATTGTATTTTGCCTATAAGATTTATATCGGTTCCGATAAGCGTAATGCCGGCAGGCTCCATGTATCCGAGCGCTGCGGTTTGAAGTACGGCTCTTGCACCGTCTCCGTAACCGATTACATGTATATTTTCAACAGACATATCGGCTATTTGGGTATATGCAACAAGAGCACAGTAAAATTGCTCCGCTATATAGTTACTGCTCGTATATTTAAACGGTATCGTACCTTCGGAAAGTCCTTGTGAGGGCATATCAAAAACATAAATGCCATATCCGCATTTTTTAAGCTCTCTTACGATTGGAAGCAGCTCACTTTTGTCGTGCTGAAGATCGCATGCAATTATTACGCCTTTTCCGTTTTCTGTTTCAGAATATCTCGCGCTTAGACGTTGATTGTCTAAATTCTGAAAAGTTACGCTGTTCATCGCGTAGTAAGGCAACGAAATGTAGGCGTTGAATAGTAAGCATAAAGCAATGAAAGCTATTATTATGAGCAATATGGTTTTTTGCGTTTTGCGTGTCATGGGTTAATTTATTCCTGTTTCAAATTTGTTACAAGTATTATATCTTATCAAGTAGGTAAAAACAACCTAATAATATATTTAATCTTTAATTTTGCGTTTCAATATGTGTGAAATAATGCGTAATTACTGTATAATCTTATATTAAAGGAATGCTATGAATTATAGAGCAAATAAGATATCTTCACCTATAATAATATGTATCGCGGCTGTAATTGCATTGGCTTTGTTTTGTTTTGCGCTTATGCTGCCTGTATCATTGGCACCGGAGAAAACTGCCGATTTTGAAACGGCTTTTTTTACTTCGGTTTCGGCATTTACGCTCAACGGAGCTTCTATTGCCGATAATTCCGTATATTGGTCTGCCTTGGGGAAAGTAATCATACTCATTCAAACACAACTGAGCGCATTATTTATTATTGTTCTGTCTTCGGTTATAGTCATAAAAAGCGGGAATGCTCTGTGCTTAAAAATGAAGCGTGAAAACATTCTATTGGACCTTTCAAGCAGAAAAAATGTCATAAAATTAATTCTGTTTGTAATAATATATACCCTTGCTTTTGAAGCTATGGGAACACTTCTTTACTGCACTACGCTTATTCCCGCATACGGTTTCTCAAAAGGGTTATTTTACAGCTTCTTTACCTCGGTAAGCACTTTTACTAATTGCGGTTTAAGTATTCTTCCCGCCGAAGCATCTGTAATAATCTCATCGAATATAATGTTTTCCTTTACTGCTTTTATTCTCGCTACCTGCGGGAGCCTGGGTATTTTCGTAATGACGGATGTGCTCAGGAGTAGATTTTCGGAGCGTTCGCGTGTAAATACTTCTTTTGCTCTTATGGCAACAATAATAGCCGTTTGTGTTTTTGCTCTGCTTGTAAGCCTTTCTGAATGGAGTGGCAATGCTTTTTCCAACATGGCATGGTATCAAAAAATATCAAATTCTCTTAGCATATTTGCCTCTGCCAAAACAGCCAATATCAATATGATTGACGTTTCGGCTTTTAAAACGCCCACAACCGTTTTATACATGGTTATGATGACAATAGGGGGCGCTTCGGGGTCTTTTGCCGGAAGCTTGAACTTCTCGGTTGTTTTTATGTTGGGGTCATATATTATTGGGGTATTGAAAAAAAACCACAATAATAATCAAATACGTTCAGAACTTTGCCGTAAAGCCGTTGTCATAACCCTCTT
>CAYTMY010000013.1:0-526 GCA_964439075.1 uncultured Lachnospiraceae bacterium
ACCTGCTTTAGGTATTAAATTCTCAAAATAATTTCGCTTCCATTCATATATATTTTCGTTTTCTCCGCTTATTTTCAGACCAAGAGCTTTTTGACATTGATTTCCCGACACGAATCGACCTCCGTCTGCAAAGCGGTTTATCGTTAAATGACAATGATTTGCGCAACCGTTACATACAGAAGGGGAAGAAGTATGAGAAAAATCGTCGAGTTGCTTTAGCGTAAGAAGAGTGCTGTTTTTCTTTGTCATAACGTGAAGGGCGGCGCCGTAAGCGCCCATAAGTCCCGCAATATTCGGACGTATGACGTTTGCTCCTATTTCTTGTTCGAAAGCTCTCAGTATGGCGTCATTACAGAAGGTACCTCCCTGAACCACGATGCATTTTCCGAGTTCATTTGCGGATACGGCGCGTATTACTTTGTACACCGCATTTTTTACGACGCTTATGGAAAGACCCGCCGAAATATCCTCGGCACTCGCTCCGTCCTTTTGAGATTGCTTTACCGAAGAATTCATAAATACCGTG
>CAYTMY010000013.1:536-13574 GCA_964439075.1 uncultured Lachnospiraceae bacterium
CGCAGCACTTCCCTTTCCGTTATTAGCTCCAGGCTTCGCAATACAGCTTCATTATAGAAGGTTCCTCCCTGCACAACTATTTTTTCTCCGAGTTCAGCCGAGTTCTTTATTTTAATGACCTTAAACAAGGCGTTTTTTATTACCGAATAGGAAAGACCGGCGGAGATGTCCCCTACCGTTGCTCCCTCTTTCTGGGCTTGTTTCACCCGCGAATTCATAAATACCGTGCAGCGTGAGCCTAAATTGACCGGAGCAGAAGAAAGAATACCGAGCTTTGCAAAATCTTCCACCGTATAGCCCATCGATTTGGCGAATGTTTCCACAAACGAGCCGCAGCCCGAAGAGCAGGCTTCATTGAGCATTAGAGAGTCTATAGCGCTGTTTTTTATCCAAAAGCATTTTATATCCTGTCCGCCTATATCGAGTATAAAGTCTACGTCGGGTCGAAAATATTTTGCCGCCGTATAGTGCGCTATTGTTTCCACCACGCCTTCGTCGATGTGGAAGGCATGCTTTATAAGTTCTTCTCCGTATCCCGTAACCGAGCTTGCCGCAATATTTATGCGTTCGCCGCATTTCTCCCGTATTACTTTGAGCTGCTTTGCGACGAGGTTTACGGGGTCTGCTTTGTTTGGGCTGTAGTATGAATACAATATGGTTTTATCCCGTGAAATTAGTACTATTTTTGTGGTGGTGCTGCCGCAGTCGATTCCAAGCCATGCGTCGCCCGTATAAGAAGATATATCTTGTTTCACTACGTCTGCTTTTGCGTGTCGACTTCGGAAAGCTTCATATTCTTGCGCGCTTTCAAAAAGCGCGGGAAGACGCTCCCGTCCGTTCGCTGCATCGTTTGCGCTCTTTTCTATCTTATTTAATAGGGAATGATAATCGACGGGCTTTGCGTCGGATATATACATTGCCGCTCCCATGGCAACGGCAAAGCGGTCGTATTCGGGAAAAATCGCGGTGTTTTCGTCAAGCTTCAAAGTTTCGGCAAAGCGCTTTCTCAAACCCTTGCAATAATGCAGCGGTCCTCCGAGGAACATCACTTTGCCTTTTATCTTGCGTCCCTGTATCAGTCCCGTTATCGTTTGGTTTACCACCGCCTGATATATGCTTGCAGCTATATCGGCTATGTTCGCACCTTGATTCAAAAGCGGCTGTATATCACTTTTTGCAAAAACGCCGCAGCGTGAGGCTATAGGGTAAAGTCTTTGCGCATTCATGCTTGCCTCGTCCATTTCGCTTACGCTCATGTTGAGGAGTATTGCCATTTGGTCGATAAAAGCTCCTGTTCCGCCAGCGCAGGAGCCGTTCATACGTTCGTCGATCCCTCCGTCGTAAAAAACAACTTTAGCATCTTCTCCGCCGAGTTCTATTATGATATCGGTATCGGGAGACAGTTTTCGTATCACTTCACCCGTAGCGTATACCTCTTGAACAAAGTCAATATCCGCTTCTTGTGCAATGCCCATTCCCGCAGAGCCCGATATGGCGACTGTAAATTCAGCTTCTTCGAGTAGCGGCGCAGCTTCTTTGAGCATTGCAA
The DNA here is from genome assembly GCA_964439075.1 of uncultured Lachnospiraceae bacterium. GTDB lineage: Bacteria > Bacillota > Clostridia > Eubacteriales > Anaerofustaceae > CAYTMY01. The sequence continues at coordinate 2,086 of CAYTMY010000013.1, forward strand.
GGGCAGTTTCGCGCACTCTCGAAAGATGACGTTCGTATTTTTCATATACAACTTCGTCGTTTTGCATGAATACAAGCTTAGTTGTGGTAGAACCGATGTCTATGCCCAAAGAACGGGTTATGTGCTGCATGAAGGTCTCCTTGTATGTACACTGCAAAGTATGTTAGCTTAAACTGTCGTGTGCTTAAAATAAGCATGACAAAATAAAATATTTATTGAAATATAAACTTATTTGGCGCAAAAAGCAATAAAAAGCTCAATTTGAAATATTAATTTCGTATGCGTTTGTGGCGGCGGCAATGCAGAATGCGCGGTCATGCTCTGTGAATATCATAGACGGATCATCTCGCAGTATTACGTTTTCTATCTGCATGCGTGAAATAATGTCCACATAATTCAAAGGTTCATCCCATACGTAAAGATGAGCGTTTTCGCTTATGCTTGCGGCAAGAAGCATTTTTTTCTTTTGCCCCATCGACATATCGGTGGCGTCCTTTTGCATATCATCTTTGGAAAAATCGAGTTTGGATAGCATTGCCATAAATACAGCCTCGTTCAATCCACGTTTTTTTGCCATATCGGCGGCTTTGCCCGAAAGCGCGGAGGCGTCCTGAGTAACGTAGGATATTTTTAAATTCGGAGCTATGTAGACGTTTCCGCGGTATTTTATATTTTCCTTGCATATTATTTTAAGTATGCTCGATTTTCCGCTCCCGTTAATTGCCGAAACTGCCAGGCGTTCTCCTGTGTACAGGGTAAAACAAATATCCGTACAAACGGGTGTATCGTCATAGTAAATGCTCACGTGTGAAAATTCGACGAGCTTGCGGGAAGGATGTTTTTCGTGCCTTATTTTCAGTTCATCGGCTCTTTCGAGGTTTTTAAGCAGAGAGGTTTTTTCTTCTATATTGCGGGATATTCTGTTTTCGGCATTCTTTTTTTGCTGCATCAATTTTGCCGATTGCGCTCCTATGTGTCCGCGGTCGGGTCTCAGCCCCGATATTTTGGTGGCGTATTTTGTGTCTTCAATCTTATTTGCCCAGCCCGCACTTTGTTTTGCCGCCTTTGTGAGTTTATCGATTTCTTTTTCGAGCTTTTCGTTTTGTTTGGCTTCAAATTTTTCCTTGTTTTCGGCGTTCTGCTTCCAAACCGAAAAATTGCCGCTCGTAAGCTCTATATCGCTCTTGTTGATACTCAATACGTGATCGCAGCAGGCGTCTATCAATGCTCTGTCATGGGAGGCGAGTATAAAACCTCGTTTTCTTTTTAAATATTCACCGACTGTTTTTCGTGAGCTAATATCGAGATAGTTTGTCGGTTCATCTATTAGAAGAAAGTCACCCTCTTTCAAAAACAGCATTGCGAGAAGAGCTTTTGTTTTTTCACCGCCGCTGAGGGTCGAAAAAATGCGCCCCGAAATATCCTCCCGCAGGTTCATAAGGTTAAATTCCCGCTCAAGTTGCCAAGGCTCAATATTAGGGCATATATTTTCCGCAAGCTCTCTTACGGTTACATCTTCATTATGTATTTCAAAAGGGAAGTACGTAAAATCTGTTTTTGCCGTGACTGTTCCCTTATGGGAAAGTTCTTTTGTGAGAATTTTCAGAAATGTCGTCTTTCCGCGTCCGTTGCGTCCTATCAGAGCAAGACGCCAAGAAGTATCTATGTTTAAATTTACGTGTTCGAAAATATTTTTATATGTACCTTCGTAAGAGAAGGTAAGTTCTTTTATGCTTATCAGTGCCATGTTTACCTCGTTTTTTGAGTAATAAAAAATACGCATATAACCATATACGGAACTAACTCAAACAAGCGGTATGTCGCCGCTTTGAAACTTTGTTGAGTTTACCGTTTCTGTTATCTGCGCACCTTAGCCTCCGATATCAGCATGAAAGCAATTTAAACACCTTTGAATAATAGCATAAATTACATAATATGTAAATATAAAAAAATGCAAATCAACATAACCGTCGGAAGCCGGAATGTAATATCGGCTATGGTATAATTACAAAAGAGGTAAGATATGACTTTTATAATAAAACCGGCATACGATGAAACAGGGGAGATAACCGAACTTTTTTCTGAATACACGCAAATGCTCATTGAGAATGACCCTGATTTTTCGTCGTATTTGGATTTGCAGCATTATGACGATGAACTTAATGATTTAACCGCCAAATACGGTCTGCCCTGCGCAAGACTTTACATCGCCAAGGTTGAGGGCAGCAGCGCGGGCTGTATCGCCCTTAAAAGGATAGATGACAAATTCTGTGAAATGAAAAGGCTGTACGTGCGTTCTTGTTATCGGGGGCAGGGAATTGCCGAAAGTTTGGCAAACACTATAATAAAAGACGCAAAGAGTATCGGTTATGAATATATGCTGCTCGATACGCTTCCTTTTTTAAAGGGAGCCATAGCGCTTTATAAAAAGCTCGGTTTTATCGAAACCTCTGCGTATAACAACAGCCCCATGAGCAATTCGGTGTATATGAGTTTGAAGCTGTAGATATTTTGTTCGACTCGTTTTTACTAAAATAATACAGTGCAAGTATGTACCGTTTAACGGTTTTTATTATATAATATCAGTATGGACATTACTCTGATTGTTATTATAGGATTAAGTATACCGCTGCTCGGAACCACTCTGGGTGCGGCGATGGTATTCTTTTTAAAAAAGGAGATGAACGCCTCTCTTCAAAAGGCTCTTCTCGGTTTTGCTTCGGGCGTGATGATAGCCGCTTCCGTGTGGTCCCTTCTTATGCCTGCCATTGAGATGAGCGAGGCGGCGGGCGGCGTTGCGTGGGTGCCTGCTGTGGTGGGTTTTCTTGCTGGCATGGGCTTTCTCTTATTGCTCGACAGCCTTATCCCTCACCTTCATCTCGACTCGCAATCTCCCGAAGGTAAACCCTGCGGCTTGGGTAAATCCTTCATGCTTTTGCTTGCCGTCACCTTGCACAACATACCCGAAGGCATGGCGGTCGGCGTTGTGTTTGCGGGTATGCTTTCGGGAGGAAGCGTTATAACGGCAGCGGGAGCCATAGCTCTTTCCATAGGCATAGCCATACAAAATTTTCCCGAAGGAGCCATTATTTCAATGCCTCTCATATCCACGGGGCTTTCAAAGCCAAAATCCTTTTTGTACGGATTTCTTTCGGGAATAGTAGAACCGATAGGCGCTGTTGCCACAATACTTTTGACCTCTCTTATAACTCCGGTGTTGCCCTATATACTGTCTTTTGCCGCGGGCGCGATGATATATGTCGTCGTAGAAGAGCTTATACCCGAAGCGCAGGCGGGCGAGCACAGCAATATAGGAACCATAGGCGTCGCCTTCGGCTTTGCTTTGATGATGCTTTTGGACGTTGCTCTCGGATGATATTTTCACATAAAAAATAAAAATGAAAAACGCCTCTTTGATTCGGTATGACTTTACGGTCTCAAAGAGGCGTTATTTTATGTTTGGTCGTTTTTTACTTCAAGGCTGAACCAGAAGGTGCTGCCTTCTCCGAGCTTACTTTCCGCTCCGTATTTTGCACCATGCATATCAAGCACGCTTTTTACTATCGAAAGCCCCAAGCCGGTACCCGCTACGGGTCTGTTGTGGTATTCGTCCTTGTAATAACGCTGCCATATATATTTGAGACCTTCTTCGCTTATGCCGCAGCCACGGTCGGTCACAGCCACCTTCACAACGCCGTTTTCCACGCTTTCCTTTATTGTGATGCGCTTGTCGTCCGTTGAGTAATTGACGGCGTTTGAAATAATATTATATATGACCTGCGAAAGCTTCACTCGGTCTGCGTTTACGTATACTCTATCGGTCAGCAACATCTCAAAGGAGAAACCAAGATGAGAAGTCATTTTTTCAAAGCGCATTACTATCTCACGTATAAGCACGGTCAGCTCAAGTGTCTCTGTGTTGAGCTTTTGCATGCCGCTTTGCAGTTTTGATAGGTCGAGCATGTCGTTTACAAGGATAGTCAGCCTGTTTGCTTCATCGATAATCACCTGGAGATTTTCGGGAGTATTTTCATTGGGAATGTCGCGCATCACTTCGCTGTAGCCGCTTATCATCGTTATAGGCGTGCGCAGATCGTGAGATACGTTTGCTATAAGCTCGCGCCGTAAGGTTTCTACCTTCGAAAGCTCGGCCGCAGCACAGTTGAGAGTATCGGCAAGCTCTCCTATTTCCTTATATCCGCTGTTGTCGAAGGATACGTCATAGTTGCCCGCGGCAAGAACTTTTGCCGAATCGTTGAGCTTTTCTATCGGTTTCGAAACATGTCTCGAAAGGATAAGCGCAACTATCAGCGCAGTAACTATCATTATCGCGCTTACCCATATAAGCTGTGTTTTGAGTGTACTTACGGTTGCGGCAACGGGCATTATTGAGGAGTTGATTATGATAGCTTTTTTTTCGGCGGGGTCGTTGCAGTCGGCTTTGATGAGCACGTATATCATAGTCTCCGCCATACCCTCATCCTGCGGTATTTGTCCGTTTGTCGGATTTTGATATTTACCGCCTTGGTAATTGTGATTTATAAAGTTTGACCGTTCGTAATATTCGAGATACTTACCGCCCGACATATACGCCTGTACGCAGAGCATTATTTTGGTTTCACTCGACATTTTGTGTATAACGCAGTCGGGGAGAATATCGCTGTCCGCATATATATTGCCCGACATATCCATTACCGTGATGCATATATTGTTTTGCTGCGAAAGTCCGTTCACGAGTTCGGACAGGTTTTCATTGTCGATATTGGAGCTTACGGCAGCGGCGCTTTTTTCCACGGTTTTTATCTTTATGCTTCTGTATATTTTTTCAAGGCAGCCTATCTGCAATATCCATAAAACCGCCAGTATTACAAAAGCAAAAGCAACAAGAGATAAAAATATGCGCCATTTTATACTTATTTTGTTATTCTTCCGTTTCAAATCTGTAGCCCACTCCGCGTATTGTTACTATGAATTTGCTGTATTCTCCGAGATTTTTTCTCAATAGCTTTATGTGCGTGTCAAGAGTACGGTCTTCTCCGAAGAAATCGTAACCCCACACTTCCGTTATGAGTTTTCCCCTGCTCAGTGCGATATTGCGGTTTCTTATCATGTAGAAAAGCAGGTCGTATTCCTTTGGAGAGAGGTTTATTCTGTTTTGGTCGACGTAAACTATTCTTGCGGTAAAATCCACTTTTAATCCTTCGAGTTCGAATATGTCTTTAATGGCTTTAAAGCCGTCGTTATTGGTTCTTGCGAGTATAGCTTCGACTCTGAGCATAAGCTCTTTGGGAGAGAAGGGTTTTACGACATAATCGTCTATGCCAGTTTCAAAGCCGTGTATTTTATCATATTCCTCTCCACGTGCCGAAAGCATAAGTATCGGCACGTCGGAAAATTTGCGTATTTCTCTGCTTGCCGTAAAACCGTCAAGCTCGGGCATCATTACGTCCATTATTACTATATCGACGTCGTTTGTCTTGCACATGTCTATCGCCATCATCCCGTCGGAGGCTTCGAGAGTGGTATAACCTTCAAAAACGGCGTACTTTTTTATGAGTTCGCGTATCTTCATTTCGTCGTCGACTATAAGTATTTTATACATATATCCTCCGTAATTAAAAGCATTATAACACATATAAGAGCTTCAAAAGCGCAGCTGTTTATATTTCAAGGCGCATAAATTTTCATTTATACGCCTTGAAAATAAGAATTGAAGAGAATTATGAGATTTGCATCGCTATTAGCACTCTCACAAGATTTATTATAAATATCAATGTGAAGATTGTATGAAGAAATATTGTTTTTTAAGTATATTATTCTTTGTTTTACAAAAACTTCATCAAACAACTAAAAAATAAGGACGGAAAAATGGCAAATTACAAGAAGCTTGCTGCGGTTGTGTTAGCGGTGCTGTTCGTATTTACCTTCTGCGCAAGTGTTACGGGAGCCGATTATCTGTATTATGGCAGCAAAGATTACGAAGGCGTAAAAACCGTACAGCGCAAGCTGAAAAACTGGGGTTACTATACAGGCGGAGTGGACGGGGTGTTCGGCTACCGCACCGAAGAAGCCGTTAAATATTTTCAGCGCAAGAACGGACTTTCCGCCGACGGCAAGGTGGGAACGAGAACAAAACAGGCGCTCGGCATGAGCACCTCCTCTTCATCGGGCAGTTCCTCCGTGTCTTCCTCGGGTTCCTACAGCACTTCGGAGATAAACCTAATAGCAAGGGCGGTTTACGGAGAGGCCCGAGGTGAGAGTTATACGGGACAGGTGGCTGTAGCCGCTGTTATACTGAACAGAGTCAGAAGCTCGTCGTTTCCCAATTCCGTGAGCGGTGTGGTTTACCAAAACGGAGCGTTTGACGCTGTAAGCGACGGACAGATAAATTTATCGCCCAACGATACCGCGCTGAAAGCCGCGCGTGACGCCGCCGCAGGGTGGGACCCGACGAACGGAGCTATATATTATTACAATCCCAAAACAGCAACCAATCAATGGATACGCTCTCGCCCCGTGGTGGCGACCATAGGAAGACATGTATTTTGTAAATAGGAGAGCGTTTGGATGAAAAAAAATATAATCATAGGTGTGCTGTGCGCCCTTTTGGTCGGATCGGGAATATGGATATACACGCTTTACGATAATGCGGGCGCTTATAAAACGCGTATAGAAAACGGTTCTGAGGATACTTTTCTGGGTCTTAAACAGAGAACAGAGGAAATGAGCGAAGCTCTCAAGACGGCTGCGGTGAGTAAGGACATGTCCCATACGGCTAAAAAGCTCGCTCTCGTAAGCAAGCTTGCTGCGGAAGGTTCGGGCATGATGACTACTCTTCCCATAAGCCACAATATAAGCTCGAAAGTCGTCGATTTTTTCAACGTGGCTGAGGATTACACCTACTCCATGCTGTGCGGCGTTCTGTCGGGTAATGAGTTGAGTGAGGAAAATAAACAGGTTCTCGATAATCTGAGTGTAAGCTGCGAGGCTCTCAGCAACGATATCAACTTGTTCCACGACGGAAGAAAAGATGATTTTTTATGGTACGACAAAGACTATAAATTCATCGCCGAGGAAGGCGGCGCTTTTGATAATATGTTCGCGGGGTTCCTCAAAAGCGTTGAGAATGCGCCCGAAAATAATTATGACGGAATTTATTCGGCGCATGTCACTAACGATAAAGAGAACGCTGAGAATAAATCGGCTGATGCTCAAAAATACGAATTCTCAAAAAATATACCCTCTGCCGCCAATATATCGCTTGAAGAGGCGCAGAATAAGGCTGCGCAGCATGTCAGCGAGAGCGGCATCGGCGATATGAAAGCAGTGAAGCGCGAAACCTATTCCAATACGGCTGTATTTACCTTTGCGTATGCAAAAGAAAGCGTGGTGTACTATCCCGACAGCATTTCCGTACAGGTAAGTCTTGAAGACGGCAGTATTATGGGCTACGAGGCTTCGAATTATTACAAAAATCATACTGATAGGCAAATTCCGGTCGTTCGGCTTTCGGTGCAGGAGGCTGCCGCAATGATAAGCGAGAGGCTCACCGTTGAAAAAAATAGGCTTATAGTCGTGCATAGTGCGGGAGGTGCCGAGCTTGTGTGCTATGAGTTTAAATGCGGCAGAGATGATGAAAAATATTTGGTCTACATTGATGCAAACAGCGGAAAAGAGACAGACATTATGCTTTTAAAGGAAGATGAGGGTTCCGAGGTGTTGTACGACGGAGAAGAACAATGAGCTCAGTCTGCATGGATATAATAAAATAAGAAGCATTATTAAAACCGATTCTCGTGTTATTTTATGTATGCGGGAACGGTTTTTTTTATTTTTTGCCCTACTGCATAATGAACTCAGCGGAATTCGGCTTTGCTCTGTGATTTCGGCGGCGTATTGGTTTTCGATATGTAAGAGCTATGGATTCGGTACTGAAATCCGATTCAAAATACGTTCATACAACGATGATTTGCCATAATATGATAAATTTCTTCAATATATGTTATAATATAAAAAAACACTTCAAAAGAGAGATATATGAATGCTTCTTAAAATTCTACCTACGGTATTAAAGGGTTATCTGCTGCCGCCTAAAACAACATCCTTTGAGCACGACGAATTCGGAGTCGGGCTGTATTTGGCTCTGTCATTGTTTTGTCCCGATGTGATCGTTCAGGACATAAATCTTCGAACAAAAGAAGCTGTGGCATTCCTTGATATAGCAAGGCAAAACGGCATTAAAGCGGTAACGCGCTTAAAAGGATTGACCCTTGAGGGAGATATTTCTTCAATAAGCGCAGATTTGTCGGAGCATCCCGATCTTTTGCCTATCTTGACGCTTATGGCATCCATGTCAAAGGAAGCGTCTTGCATTTCGCTTAACAATTCAACTCCCGAAAGCAAAGCGCTGTTTGAAAAAAGCTTTGCAATGGCGCAGGCATTGGGTGCGGATGTGTTCGCCCTATCGGACAGGATGATGCTGAAGGGAAGCGGACAATTGCTCGCGGGAGGCATAATTGACGGCGTTGGAGAGGCTCGCATAGCGGCATGCGGCGTGCTTGCTTCCGTACTGTCGAGAGCTGAGATATCGGTCTACGGAGCTGAAACCGCAGATGAAAAATATATCACATTTTGGAAGTGTTTTGAAAAATACGGCGGGAATATATACAAGAAAAATCTTTGATTCGAAAAAGGCAGCCTATATAGGCTGCCTTTTTATTTGGCAAGGCCGGTTATTGTACAACATTTACTATTCTATCCGTACTTACTCCGCTTTGCTGTATTATTTCAAAAGCTCGTGAACATGAGCCTACGTTCGATACAATATGAGCGTCGCTGCCCACGGCAAATTGCACACCGGGTGTTTGTGCCGCCTGTGCGAGTTGTTTTGCATCAAGCTTTTGCCTTGAATTATTTATTTCGAGAAGAGTTCCGGTTTGCGCGCATTTTTGTGCGAGCTCGTCAATAAACATAGGGTAATTGCTGGTTGGGTGGGTTATCATGTTTATGTCGTATCTGTCAAGCATTTTTATTGCCGCGTCAGTACATGACCTGCAAACACGCGCATAAATTTTTTCGTTTTTTATTCTTTGGGCAATAAGCGACGGCAGGAAAAGATTCGTATAGCTTTTAACGTTATCCATTTTGATCATCACGTGAAACCCCGCGTTTATAAAGTCGAATATATCTATATCGTCTTCTATGTCTATACGCCCTTCCGTGCTGACTATGTTTGCTTCCACGCCGAAACGAATATCCATTTCGGGGTATAAATTCTTCATTCTTTCTATTTCGTGTTTGAGCTGCAAATACTTTTCACGGTTCAGCTTTTTCGCATAATAATGAGCATAGCCGTGCTCTGTTATGTAAATGCCGCTCAATCCTTGTCGGTGAGCTTCCTTTATCATTTCGGAAGCTGTCGCCTTTCCGTGCGAAAAGTTCGTATGAGTATGGCAGTCATATATAAGCTTCATATATCGTTCCTGCTTTCCGCTAAAGAGTTTATTTCTTCAAGCAGTACTTTTATTATATCTTTTTCATCGACGGTTTTATACGTTTCGCCGTTTTTAAAAATCAGCCCCTTACCGTTGCAGCAAGCCACTCCGATATCGGCTTCTTTGGATTCCCCCGGTCCGTTTACCACACAACCCATTACGGCGACGCATACGTAAGGCTTTATGTGTTTTGTGCTCTCCTTTATTGCCTCCGCTATCGACAGAGTGTCGGTGGTGCATCTTGCACAGGTAGGGCAGGATATTACCCTCACGCCTTCTTTGCGAAGGTTGCATGCGGAAAGTATTTCTTTGCCCGCGAGTACCTCCTGCATTGGTTCGCCTGTAAGCGACACTCGTATGGTATCTCCTATACCGGCAAGCAGCATGGCGCCTATGCCGACGCTTGAACGGATAATGCCGCTCATATTGGAGCCCGCTTCGGTTATCCCCAAATGTATCGGATAGGCGTAGCGGGAGGCAAAAAGCCTGTTCGCTTCGTATGTGGTTACTACGTCGCTTGCTTTTATGCTCACAACGATATCGTCATAGCCGAATTCGTTAAAGTACCCAACGGAGCGCATTGCGCTTTCCACCAAAGCTTCGGAGCATACTCCGCCGTGTTTTTCAAGAATGTCCTTTTCGAGAGAGCCTCCGTTAACGCCTATGCGCACAGGTATTTTGTATTCCTTCAGACAGGCGCATACCTCGCGCAGCTTTTCTTTGCCGCCGATGTTTCCGGGGTTTATTCTGAGTTTGCTTACGCCCGCTTCCACGCTTTTTATTGCCAAGCGCCAATTGAAATGTATATCAGCTACCATTGGCACGGACATTTCGGGCAGCACTGTTTTAAGCGCCTTCGCTGCATCCTCATCGGGCACGGCGGCGCGTATTATTTCAGCGCCCGCCTCCTGCAACGAATGTATATCCGCGATAACGCGATTTGTTTGAGTCAGGGGAATATTGAGCATCGTCTGTACTGTTATTCGGTTTCCTCCGCCTATGGGAACGCTTCCCGCATATACGGTTTTTGTGCTCATCTTTTACTTCCTTTAAAAGAATGTGATTATATCTCGGTAGGCAATGACGACTGCAAAAAGCATGAGTGCTGCAAAGCCCACAAAATGCACGAGGCCCTCCGCCTTTCTGTTGACAGGCGACCCTTTGATAAGTTCTATGAATGCGAACAATACTCTGCTTCCGTCGAGAGCGGGGATAGGCAGCAGATTAAAGAACCCCAAGCTTACCGATATGGACGCCGCTATAGCCAAAACGTATATGATTCCCTGCGGTATATATTGCCCTATTATTACCGTAGCCCCTATAGGCCCGCTGAAAGCTTCAAGACCTATTTTACCTCTGAATAAGTTTATAAATACGCCGCATATAGCCACTATATATTCCCACAGCATGGTAAAGGATTTGCCGATAGCTTTGAAAAACTCGAATTTGGCTTTCGGAAATATGCCCAAAAGATAGCTGTCACGTTGCTCGTCGTAATACGGGGCAACAAGGTAAGTTTTTTCGCTGCCGTCCTTTTTTTGAACCACTACAGTGCACTGTTCGCCGTTTGAAGCTTTGACATTGGGGGATACGTCCTCCCATGCATTTATGGCATTCCCGTTTATGGAAAGCAGGGTATCGCCTGCCTCTATTCCCGCTTCGTAGGCAGGTGAGAGTTGCGAAAAGGACGCTATGCGGGTGGTTGCAGATGTTCCCGTGATGCACATGAGTATGAAGAATATCAACAACGCCACGATAAAGTTCATCAAAGCGCCCGATATAAGTATGAGTATTCTTTTTAACGGGGAGGCCGCGCTGAAGGAGCCCTCTTCTTCGGTGTCTTCATCCTCGCCCTTCATTCTGCAAAAGCCGCCTATGGGAAGCGCGCGCAGCGAAAATACCGTGCCGTTCTTTTCTTTTTGTTTTATCAGCGGACCCATTCCCATAGAAAATTCTTCGACTGTAACACCGCATTTTCTTGCCGTGATGAAATGA
>CAYTMY010000014.1:0-9563 GCA_964439075.1 uncultured Lachnospiraceae bacterium
TGACCTTAGCCAAAACCGCATAGATAGTGACCGACGTGGTGTTTTCGGAGGAGCCCGTGAGTCCCATTATGCTGCCCATGCCGTCCGACAGCATGCAGCCCACAGTCTCAACGCCCTCTATCTGCATTATTCTTTCGGCAGCGGTGTCCGATACATAAGCGGTATCGGCAAGTAATGTGCCTTCGGGCATCTCAAGATTTACCATAAGCTCCGTTCCCGCCATTTCGGGCATGAAGGAAAATCCCTTGCTGAAGGTGAGCGCCGCAGATGATATGAGAAGAAAGACGGACATCAGCAGCACCAAAGCTCTTTTGCCCATTGCTTTTTTCAGCAGTTTTTCATACTCGGTGAGAAATTTTTCATAGCGGGGCTGTGGCTTTGCGTTTGCGTTTTTCAGCATACCGCTCGCCATTGCGGGTACGAGAGTCAGCGCAACGATGAGGCTTGCCAAAAGAGAAAAGGCAATGGTAAGCGCCATGTCGGTAAAGAGCTGTTTTGTTATACCGTCAACAAATACTATAGGGAAGAATACGCATACTGTGGTAAGTGTGGAGGAGGTTATCGCACCTGCCACCTGTATGGCTCCGCTTGCGGCTGCCTTTGCTGCGGATACTCCGCTGTTTCTTAAACGGTATATGTTTTCTATTACAACGATAGAGTTGTCCACAAGCATTCCCACGCCCACGGCAAGACCCGCAAGAGATATTACATTGAGCGTAACTCCCGAAAAGTACATAAGCACTATGGCAAATGTCACGCTTATGGGTATACTGCATGCTACAAGGAAGGTCGGGCGTATATCCTTTAGGAATATATAAAGTATAAGAATCGCCAATACTGCGCCTACGAGCAGATTGTTGAGTACCGAATTTACGACTATATGTATGTAATCGCCCTGGTCCATAAGCGTAGTAAAACTCAGCCCCTCGTAACTTGATTCGAGCTGCGAAAACTTATCGCTTATGTTATCGGCTACGGTAGCCGTGGAATAGTTGGACTGCTTGGTGAATGAAAGCAGTACTCCGTCGCTGCCGTTTATCTTTGCATAAATTTGAGATGAATCGTCGGTCATTACGACGTCGGCCACATCTCTTAAATATACGGGTTCGACGCCGTCGATGCCTGGATCGAACAAGAGGAGATTCAGCATATCATCAAGACTTCCGAACTTATCGCCGACTTTAACGAGGTAATCCACACCCTCTTCGGTAACATAGCCTGCGGGCATGGAAAAGTTTTGCGCGGTAAGAAGGGCGGATATCATGTCCTTTGATATCATCTGAGTCATATCAAAGCTTCCTGTGGAGGACAACTGGCTCATAGCCGAATCGACTGAATTGATTTGCGTACCTATTTGGCTTATGCCTGCGTCTATCTGAGATGAAGCCGAGTCTAATTGAGCTATGCCGTCCCTCAGTTTTGTAATAGCGCCGGGAAGGTCTGCGCGTGTAAGACCCGCCTGAGTAAGGGCGTCTTCGGCTATAGTTATCGTCGCAAGCACTTGTTGGTATGCGGGGTCTGTAGCAAGAGCCGCGGGAGGAAGAGTGCTTTCCAACTGAGTTTTCTGTGCGTCGAGATTAGCCAGGGTATCGCTCATACTTATAAGAGAATTTAAATTCGTCTCCAATTGTGAACGCTGTGAAGCGATTTCGTTTTTTTGTCCATTAAGTTGGTCGTTTGCCGCGTACAGCTGATTTTTTCCGTTTTGAAGTTGATAGCGCGCACTGTCGAGCTGCGCGTTTATCGCGTCGTTTATACGTCCGTTCGTCGCATTTATCTTATCCGTGCTTATAAATACGCCCACCTCCGAGGTAAGCATACCGCTTGCGGTTATTCTCGCTACTCCCTCTGTTCCTTCAAGGCTGTCCATGAGCGTGTTATCGGTAAATTCCGATAATTCCGCCGTACCCATACCCTCAACATTCACGGCAGCGACTGTCGTAGGCAGCATATTGGGATTTATTTTCAATATGTAAGGGGTTCCTATCTCATCGCCCCAATAACCCGAGATAGTGTCGATACTCTCACGTATATCTATGCCGATGGAATCCATATTGACATTATCGCTGAATTCAAGCATTACCGCAGAGGAATTTTCCGAGGAAACGCTGTCGATGCTTTTTATATTGTCGAGCGTCGCCATGGCTTGTTCGAGCGGTTTCGTTATTACCGTTTCCACTTCTTCGGGGCTTGCTCCCACGTACGGCGTGATTATTATCACGTAAGGAAAATCCATGTCGGGGAGAAGGTCCGGAGTCATGTTCATGAAGGATACTACGCCGAGAATTATTATAAGTATTACACAAACGAAGACGGTAAAAGGTTTTTTTACACTGTATTTTGCAAGCATCGTTTAATAGCCTTTCTTAAAATAGGCGAAAGGGAATGTTTCCCTGCGTCAAATATATATGAAATTTTTTATTATCATAATGTTAAATATTACATCATTTGGAATAAGATTAGAAGAGTTGGAATTATTAAAAATTCATAATGAAATTTTAAATATATTGATAGGATTTTTTTTTGTGCTAATATGTCTGTATAATAAATGAAATTATATGGAGTTTAATTGAATAAAAAGGTTAAGATAGTTCTCTCTGTTGTGCTTATTTTACTCGTATGCGTATTATTTTACTTTGTGCTTCGTGCAATGCTGCCCGATTTTTTTTCGGTGCTTGAGCATGGTAACAACATGGAAATACAGGAATACATAAAAAGCAGCGGAGATGTGCAGGGAGTTATCTATACAGCTCTTTTGCAGTTTGTGCAGGTAGTAAGCATCGTTTTCCCGGGACTTCCCATACAAGTGGCGGCGGGAGTTCTCTTCGGCACTTTTCTGGGTTTTATAATATGCCATTTGAGCTTTGTTGCAGCTAATGTGTGCGTATTCTTGGTGGCTCGCAGATTGGGTCACAGGATAACGAAATTTTTGGATTCCGGGACAAAGTCGGAGACGAACAAATTCGGTAAGATGATAAGCGATTCGGAATATCCCGGATTTATGGTAATTTTGGGCTGTCTTATTCCGCTTCTTCCAAACGGGATCATACCGTATATGGCGGCGCGCTCACACCTTACATGGAAAAAATTTGCGGTGTGCGTATACATAGGAAGTTTTCCGACTATTCTTGTTTTATGCTCTGTGGGTAAGAACATTCTTGCCGGTGATTTCAAACAAGTTATATGGCTGTGCGCTTTGTTGTTCGTCTTTATCGCGGTGTTGTATGTAAACCGCGAAAAGATAATAGAATTCGGCGGGCGGTTTTATAAAAACATCACGCTGAAAAACAGGCAGGCGGATAAAAATTTCAAGGCGATAGAAAAGAAGGCGGAAAGCGCAAACAGCAAAGAAGTAAAGGAAAACATAAAGCTTCCTCCCAACGATATTCGTCCGGAATAATCAATATGCAAATCAATATTAAAAAGCTTATGTATGAGACATAAGCTTTTTAATTATCAGCTTTTCAATACATCGATAAAGTCGTCGGAATTTATCGCGGGTGAATATAAATATCCTTGGTACAGCCTGCAATTTATGTTTTTTAAGCTGTCTCTTATCGTTTCGGTTTCAACAAATTCCGCAAGCACTGAAAAACCGAGTGACTGCGAGAGGTATATTATAGAGGATATTATTTCCTTGTTGCGCGGATTGTTCTCTATTTCTCTGACGATCGAGCCGTCGAGCTTCACCATGTCAAAGCGGCTGTTCTGCAAGTATTTAAGCGATGTGTATCCCATTGAAAAATCATCGATTGCGATGCAAAATCCCATCGCTTTGAGTTTGTTGAAAATCTCGGAAGTATCCTCTCCCGACTTAAACGCCATTTGTTCTGTTATTTCGATGCACATATCCTGCGGCTCGGCCTTGCATTCCTTTACGGTACGGCGTATAAATTCATCAAAACCGTCGGAAAGAAGAGTGCTGACGGTAACATTCAAGCTTATCTTAATACTTTCGCGGGCGGCCTGCTTTATCAGCTGCATATCCTCGCACACTTTGCGGAATACAAAATATTCAAGCTGCGTGAGTATATTGCTTTCCTCCGCAAGTTCTATGATAAGCGGAGGGTATACATATCCGTAAACGGGGTGTTTCCAGCGCAGCAGAGCTTCAGCTCCTATGCATTTATCCTTATCGTCATACTGCGGCTGATAATACATGGTGAGATCACCTTTTTCAAGGTCATGCTCAAGGTCTGCCGCGAGACTTTTGGCGAGAGAGCCGTGTTCGTTTGTCAGTTCGATAAGTTTAACCGCCTCGTTGTTATCCTCGCTCTCCTTCAATAAACGGGTCAACTGTCTCATGCTTTCCTCGGAATTGCGCATCTGCTGTTTATCGTACAGCTTTACGAAGGGAGCGTATAATCCCACGCCTACCGCTAAATTTAAAAGCTACAGCAGGCTTCCGAAAACGGAACCCGTAGCGGTATAGCCGCTTAAAAATACGGGCGTCGTCCATTCCACTGTGGCAAAAGTCATAGGGACCCAACCTTCCGCCAGCGCAAGGCATGATATGACATAGGTTATGACGGGCGTCAGCACAAACGGAACGAACAATATCAGGTTGTATACGACAGGCAGCCCGAATATCATCATTTCATTTATATTAAAGAGCATAGGGAAGGCGGCAAGCCCCGCAAGTTTTGTGTTGTTCCTTCGTTTTGAAAAAAACAAAAGCGCAATAAGAAGGCAGAGCGCCGTGCCGCACCCGCCCATGAGTACAAAAGAATCGAAGAAGGTTTTTGTGAGTATTTCTGTCGGCGGTTTGCCTGCGGATACTTGTACGCTGTTTATTGTCATCGCGGGTACGAATAAATGCTGACATACTCCTTCGAGAACGTCCGAACCGTGTATGCCGAAAAACCAAAGCACGCTTGAGAGCAGAACGAAGAGCAGTCCGCTTCCGAAGGTTCGACCCAAAGGAGCGAACAGAGCATTTGCCGCATTGATATACAATTCGTAGAAGCTGTTTGCCTCGAATATACTCATAAGAAGGAAATTCGCCAAAGAAAAAATGACGATTATTATCGCCGCCGAAGGTATTGCATTGACCGAATCGCTGAAGGACGCGTCGGCTCCGTCGGCATATAAAGAGCGCTTGTTCTTCGCCTTTTTTATGAGAACGGAATAAATTTGGGTCGCTGCAAGGCTCGTTATGATAGCCGTGAACATTCCCTTTACGCCGAGCGCGTCGATAGAAAAGCTATCGGTAAGAACACCGGTCAAAATAAAAAAACAGGCAAGCGCCGTTATGGGCGCGCCATATAAATAGGATGAAGCTCCAATCTTGTTTTTTGCGTAGCTGAGGCTTATCGATAATGTTATATATACAGAGAGCATTCCGAACGTGGCGCTGTTTATTAAGGTGAATATATCCACTATGGCGCCTGATGCAAACGAGGCGATAAAGGTTTGATAGGGTTTTATCGGCAGATTGTAAATTATAAGGGCAAACGCACCTATAATAAGAACGGGTATGACAGTAATAAGACCGTTTCTGATAGAATTGACAAGAACGGAATTTTCTATGGCGTTTATCAAGCGGTTTTTATTACTGTTCATTGTTTACCGAAATTTCTGTAATAATTTTAGTTTGTATATACAGAATACTTTTATTTTTTGTATTCGTCAAGAAATTTTCGAGCTAAGACGTCGTCTCCATCGTAAAAAACAATCTTTCCGCCTATTTTTTGGAATTGTTCACGGCCTTTTCCGGCTATAAATACTATTTCGTCGGACTGCATATCTCTTACCGCCTGTTTTACGGCTTCCTCTCTGTCGAGAACGATCTCATTGGGCAGTCCGAATTTGTCCGCAAAAGCTTTTATTTCTTCGGCTATAGCTTGCGGGTCGTCCAGTGCCGGGTTGTCGTTGGTTATGTAGGCGTATACTGCGCCTTGTGCAGCTTCATAAGCCATGTCTTCACGCCTTTTCGGAACCTTGCCTCCCGAGCAGCCGAATATAACTTTTATTTTTTTGTCGGGGTAATCTTCGTGTATAGCTTTGAGGGCGGCGTTCATGCTGGTTTTGTTGTGAGCGTAGTCGGCTATAACGGTATAGTCGCCCAGAGAAATTTTTTCCATTCTTCCCGGAACAAAGGTGTTTTGTATACCGCTTGCAATGGACTGCTCGTCGATACCCGCCATATAGGCGAGAGCGGTCGCCGCAAGGGCATTGTATACGTTGTACTCACCCGAAAGCTCGAGTTCGGTTTCAATGTCGTATAGCGGAGTGTGTATGATAATATGTCGCTTAAAGTTCTGTTTTTCCGAAGATACAACATATATGTCGGCAGCTGTGTTATTAAGAGAGAAAGTGGTTATTTTGATGCCCTCATCTGAAAGAGCTCCGAGAACTCTCGGTGCGTATTCATCATCTGTATTGACAGCGACGTTTTTGCAGCGTTTCAGTATTTGCAGCTTATATGAAAAATATTCTTCGAAATCTTTATGCTCAAACGGGCTTATATGGTCGGGCGATATATTCAGAAATGCTCCGAAACCAAAGTGCATATTGTACATGCGCTGCATTTTTTCCGCCATTGAGGACGCTTCCATTATCATGCAGTCACAGCCGTTGTTTTGTGCGTTTTTTATTATTCTGTGCAGGTCGAGCGATTCGGGAGTTGTAAGCACGGCAAGATTGAGCTCTGCTCCGTCAAAGGTTTGAACGGTTGTGGTATATGCGCATTTTCGCATGGAGGCTTTCATTATGGAAATGAAAAAATACGTGCAGGAGCTTTTGCCTTTTGTGCCCGTAACGCAGCACATATCCATATCGTTTTTGTCGTATTCGAAAAATACCTCAGAGGCTAATGCCATGGCTCTTCTTATGTCGCTGACTATTATGTAGGGCAGTTTAACGTCGTATAACTTATCGGACAGATAACATACCGCGCCTCGCTCGGCGGCGTCAAAAAGGTATTGTTTCTTAAAAGTCTTTCCCTTACAGATAAAAAGGCTGCCTTTACCCGTCTGTTTTGAGTTGTAAGTTATGTCCGAAATTTCAAAGCTTTCGGCAGAAGATGGGTATGAGATAAGTAATCCCTCATTTTTCAAAGCCGTTATAACGGCAGATAGCTTTTGCATTATTCGACTGTTTGCCTCTTTTCTTATTGATTAAACGTCGATTCCGAGGAATTTTTTTACTACCAGTCCTATTATAAAGGAGATGATCGCCACTCCTATGCTTATTGCCGCCATTTCTCCGAATCGGCTTTTAAAGCTCAAATCTTTAGCTACGGATATATAGTAAGAGAATATGAATATTATCAGTATAACAATGCATACCATTACGCCGAGCGCCCATGCGTACATATCGTCGGGGAACAAAAGATACGGAAGGACTAGCAGCGCCACTGTGATGCAGTAGGCTACGCCCGTATATGCGCAAGACTTCAGCGCGTCGCTTCGCCCGTCGCTCTTTGCGGCAAGGTATTCGCTTGAAGCCATGGAAAGCGTGGCGCTGATGCCCGTGATGAGCCCAGACAGTGCGATAAGCCGAGTGCTTTGCAGAGCAAACGTCAATCCTGCAAGCGTTCCCGTCAGTTCCACGAGAGCGTCGTTCAGCCCCAAGACCATGCTTCCCACATATTGCAGACGCTCTTCATCGAGCATATCTATCAGCTTTTTTTCATGCTCCTGTTCTTCACGAGCTATTCTTGACGCTTCGTCTATTTCTTCGGAAAGCTTTTCATAAACCTCGGAAGCGTTGTCTTCGCCCTTTTCCATCAATTTTATGGCAAAGGTATAGCCGCATACGCGAGCGAGCAGTGTATACCAAAATATTTTCAGCTTTTTAGGCTTTACTTCCGTGCGGCTGTAGCTCTCCCACAATTTTCCGTGTGCCAGTTCCTCTTGCGCTATATTTCGCAGTATTTTTTTATTATCTTCGTTTTTAACTTTATCTGCTATATTGTTATATATGTAATATTCAGTCAGTTCATTCGTCTGCATTTCTTTTACAAGCTTCATTGCGTCGTCGCTTATTGAGTTCATTGTATCTGTTTTTCCTTTCATTGGATCATACACAGACAGAATATAATAAACATAAAATCACATCAATACTTTTACCGAAAAAAATAATTTACCGCAGCGGGTTATTTAATTCTGCGGCGATATGTATTATAATAAGTAAATATTTATTTTATGGAAGAGGGTATGCATTATGTTTAATGGTATAGCTACCGCTTTAATAACTCCGTTTGACACGGCAGGGCACATCGCTTTTGAAAAATTAAAGGAACTTATCGATTGGCAAATCGAAAAGGGTGTTGCGGCTATAGTGCTCAGCGGTTCCACGGGTGAGAGCGCCACTCTGTCCGATGACGAAAAGAAAGAGCTTTTTAAAAAAGGCGTGGAGTTTACCGACGGTCGAGTTCCGCTCATCGCGGGAACGGGCACCAACGCCACGGATAAGGTTCTGGAACTTTCGGAATTTGCCTCCGAAGCGGGTGCGGACGGTTTTCTCGTATGCAACCCGTATTACAATAAATCAAACGACGACGGTATTTATGCTCACTATAAAAAACTCAGTGACAATGTCGATAAACCTATAATAGTGTACAATATCCCCTCCCGCACGGGTAAGAACATGGAACTTTCTCTTGAACTTGCTTTATGCGAAATAAAAAATGTAAAGGCTTTTAAAGAAGCGAGTTCAAATCTTACTCAAATAATTAAATTTTTTGCAAGAAAACCCAAAGATATAAGCGTGTATTCGGGCAACGACGAGCAGACGTTTACCTTCCTTTGCCTGGGAGGAAACGGTACCATAAGCACATGTTCCAACATAGCGCCCGAAGTAATGTGCGCCATTACCGACGCGTATTTTACGGGAGATAAAGAAGAGGCTAAACAAAAGCAGTTTGATATGCTCGGGCTGTTTGATGCAATGTTTGTAGACTGCAACCCCATGCCTGTAAAAACGGCTATGAATATGGCGGGAATGAACGTGGGCGAACTGAGACTTCCGCTTATCGAAATCAAGGGCGAGGACCGCGCCTTTATTCGGGAAGCGCTTGAAAAATACGGTATTGTAAAGAGGGCATAAATGATTAAGGTTTTGATATGCGGAATAAACGGAGCCATGGGTAAGGTGCTTTCGGAATGCATTGCGGATTCCAACGTTTTTGCGCTTGCCTGCGGTTGCGATATAGCAGAGGGCGACAATTTCGGCGTACATATTTATGCTGATATTGCAAAGATAACCGAGCCTGTAGACATAGTCATTGATTTTTCGCATTTCAGTGCTGCAAAAAAGATAACCTCTTGGTGCGTCGAAAAAAGGCTTCCTCTTGTAAGCGCGGTTACAGGCATTGACGACGATACGCTTTCATTTATAAAAGAAGCATCGAAGAAAATACCCGTATTTCGTGCGGATAATTTCTCTTATGGCGTAAGCGTTCTGAAACGACTTTTGGAATCTGCGTCCCAAATGCTCGCGGAGGGTTATGATATCGAACTCATTGAAGCGCATCACAACAAAAAAAAGGATTCGCCCAGCGGCACGGCAAATATGCTTCTCGATACGATAGATGCGGCTGTAAAAGAAAAGCGCAAGCG
>CAYTMY010000014.1:9573-12896 GCA_964439075.1 uncultured Lachnospiraceae bacterium
GTCTACGGCAGATACGGTACCGACAGCAAGCGGCAAAAAAATGATATAGGTGTACACAGTATAAGAGGCGGCTCCGTAGTGGGAGAGCACGAAATACTCTTTTGCGGCGAGGGCGAAGTGATAAGTTTAAGGCACAGTGCGCTTTCAAAAAAAGTTCTCGCGCAGGGAGCTTTGAAGGCAGCTGCATATACTGTTGCCAAACAAAACGGTTTTTACGATATGGAGGATATGCTCAATGAACAATGATTATGATTTCACCGACCCTTATGATTTAGCAAGGTTTTTAAAGGATTCGGAGAAGAAGACTCCCGTAAAAATGTATATTCGCGGCAGTATAGGGCAAAAGGAAATGGAAGAGTGCGAATACTACGGCAGCGGCGGTTCTTACACCGTATTTTGTGAGGCTGATTTTGCCAAGAGATTTTCGGAGAAATATAAAGATAAGCTTGACTCCGTGCGCATAGAATTTGACAGAAGGAATTCCCCCGTTCCGATGCTTGATGTACGCGAGCTGAAAGCTAGAATAGAGCCGGGCAGCTTTATAAGAAGCGGCGCGATAATAAAAGACAACGCAGTTGTGATGATGGGCGCGGTAATAAATCTAGGCGCTGTAGTAGGCGAGGAGAGCATGATAGATATGGGTGCAGTGCTCGGTGCGAGAGCCACGGTGGGTAAACGCTGTCATGTGGGTGCGGGTGCGGTGCTTGCGGGCGTGCTCGAACCTCCCAGCAGTAAGCCCGTGGTGCTTGAAGACGATGTGCTCATAGGTGCGAATGCTGTTGTGCTTGAGGGAGTTAGGATAGGCAAAGGTTCTGTTGTGGCGGCGGGCAGCGTCGTTACACAAGACGTACCTCCGCAGTGTGTTGCGGCAGGTTCTCCCGCAAAGGTGATAAAGCAGAAGGATGAAAAAACTGTCGGCAAAACGGAAATGCTCGACGATTTGAGAAAGCTCTGATATTAAAGCAAACAACGGGAGGCGTTCGGTTAAAATAACCGAACGCTTTTTAATTGAGCAGAATATTGCACAGTTCTTCTGGCGTATCGACCGTCGTAGTACAGCCCTCATCTTCAAGCTCATTGCAGCTGCCGTATCCGTACAGCACTCCGATAGAGTCTATACCGCAAAGTCTTGCCCCGATGATATCGTGACTTCGGTCGCCCACCATTACGCAGGAGAAAAGCTCTTTTATGCCGCACTCCGCCAGTGCGTAATCTATGACGTCTTTTTTTTCTATTCTGGTCGTGTCATAACTTGCTCCGCCTATAAAAGCAAAACAGTCGTCTATCCCGAAGTGTTCCGCTATCTGCTTTGCGTATATTTCGGTTTTGGAGGTAGCCATGATGACATTTTTGTTCGACGCTTTGAGCTTTTGCAGCAGTTCTTTTATTCCGTCATAGAGCTCGGTTTCGAATATGCCTTTTTCGGAATAGTACTCCCTGTAGTATTCCACCGCGGTGAGCGAGTCGTCTTTGTTCAATCCGAAAAATGTGTTGAATGAGTATGTAAGAGGAGGACCCACGCATTTTTTAAGTTCCGTTCTGTCGTCGACCTCTATGCCGTATTTTTTAAGAGCAAATACTATCGAGTTTATCACGCCTTGCTGCGAATCGACCAGTGTTCCGTCAAGGTCAAATAAAATATTTTCGTATTTCAATTTCAAGCTCCTATCAAAAGCGCAAGCAGCGGTATGGTAACGGCGGAAAAAATCGTTGTGAATGCCACCATGACCGACGCCTGTTTTCTTTGGTTTTCGTATTCGGCGGAACCCATAGCCATCAATGCCGCTACGGGCATTCCGAAGGTCAGTGCGATTATCCTCAACATAACCGGGTCCTTTAAAAAGAACGAAGCCGCAAAGTATGTGAGAAGCGGGCAGAATAATAGCCTGACCGCTGAGAATATATATGTATTTATATCTCCGAATATATCCTTTAGATTATACTGTGCTATGTTGCAGCCTATTGCTATCATCGAAAGAGGCATTGTAATGCCGCCTATGAAATCGAGTGTTTCCGTTATAATGGCGGGAAAACTTATATTGAAGAAATATATAAACAGCGCGCTCAGAGAGGCTACCAGACCGTTGCTGACTATTTTTTTGAATTTAGTAAACGACGTGTCGTTTGTCTCATGAAGAAGCCCGTCTTCTTCAGCGCATTTTCGCATCATAAACATTTGAAACGTAAAAAACAAAAGACCCGAAGGCAGATGCAGTATGCTTGTGTAAAATACCGCTTTGTCACCGAACAATGCCTGAACTATGGGGTAGCCCATAAAAGCAAAATTCGGAAAAATGACCGAGCCCGCGTATACCGCACGGGAGCTTCTGTTTGTTTTTAACAGCTTTGTAAGCATATATCCGAGAAAGGGCGAACAGACATAAATTATCGTTCCCGCAACGAGCAGCGTGGTAACGGAGGAGTCGTTGCCTTGCGCCGACGATACGGACGATAACACCATTATGGGGCTGGTTACGTTGATAACGAGCCTCGAGAGCGTTGTGGAAGAGTTTTTGTCAATCACCTTCGTTTTGTAAAGAGCAACGCCGAGAAGAAGCGTGACGATGAGTTTTGTCATTGCTATTGTCATATTTCAAAAACCTATAAGTAAATTTATGCTAATTATACTACGTTTTTGTGCGCAGATATCCGCACTTATAAAAAAATACGTTATTTATATTGTTCTTTATGTTATGGGAGGGTGTAGCTTGTCAAACATTGTGTGGTTTTTTGTGTTGCTCAAGTTTTGTTGAAACAGAAGGGTAGTCTCCGAGACGAGTGTGCGGTAAAAATTCGGCGGCCCGCATATTTTCAACGAAATTTGTCACTTCACCGAACTGCACATAAGAAATATTTTCAACAAATCGTTGCGCACGTTTTATCTGCGTTATATCTTCAAGAAGCAGCCTTGAACCCTTTAGCGAGGCGTTCCCCAACGGTACGAATACATCTCTCGGCAAGTCGGGATACAATCCTATCGTAATCGCCGCCTCTATATCGGTATAAGTTCCGAAAGCTCCCGCAAGGTAGAATTTGCTTATTTGCGAAGTTTCTATGCCCACATATTCCAAAAGCGAGACTACCATTGTGTGTGCGGCGGCTTTGGTTTGAATGAAGCGGTAAATATCCTTCTGTGTAAAGAGCAGATCTTTCTTCACCTGAGTATCTTGTTCCCATGCATAGCATACGGCAAGTTCCGTGCCGTTTTCACCTTTTGTCTTAATAATGCGGGAGGATGCTGTTTCGATAAGCGTGCCGCGCGAGTCTATCCAGCCGCATAAAAACATTTCGGCAATCAGTTCAACTATCCCCGAACCGCATAT
>CAYTMY010000015.1:0-12575 GCA_964439075.1 uncultured Lachnospiraceae bacterium
ATACATCATCTTGTGATACGGAAGTATTCGGCTGTGCGCTGAAGGGAATAGCGATGTTGACTACCGTAAATTCTCCGCCGGAACGCTTAAACAGCAGAACGGATACCGTCAACTCGCCGCTCACCGTAAGCACACCGTTTTCATATACGTCTTCATATTTTATCTCGGAGGCGCTACAGCCTATTATGTTTACCGAAGGGTCGTTTGACAATGGTGAGGAACCGCTCAGCATTACTTCATCGTGGGATACGTTGTTGAAACGCACCAAGGCTATGTTTTCTTTAGCGGGTATAAGCAGTTTTTCTGTACTGTAAATATCACTCACAGCCTCAAATTGCACATCGCTGAACAAAACAGCTTCAAAGTAAACTTTTGCGTTTACACACAGCGAACAGGAGGAATCCGTGTAAATAACGTCGGCGGCTTCCGTGGATACTTCTGCGTGAATGCTGTATGAATCGAATTGAGAATCTATATTGGTTTCTATCATGGTGTTTATGCCGAAGGTATCGCTCATGCATTCGTATTCGTACTCACCCTCTTCATTCTCGTAGGCGAGGATCATTTCGGTCTTTACCATTGCCGAAAATAAAATTCCGGCGCGCGAGGAGGTGGAGGTTTGTTCGTACAGCCCGCAGCCCGCATAAATTATTCTCATGTTTTCTTTCTTATCCGCGTCCAGAAGAAATTCATGTTCGGACGATGACTGTATAGTCTTTACGGTACTTGCGGTATGCGATGTTTTTTTTGTGATAACGCCGTCGATATCTTCCGTTTTTTCGAAATTTTCTATAGTTGCGTTTTCGCTCAGCAAGCCCTTTATTGTCACTTCCAGTCTCAGTTCGCCTCTTCGCTGTTTAAAAGAATTTATCTCGCAATCCGAAACAGTAGCGGAAATTACCGTTTCCGACGCCTCAAACGAGCATTCTCTTATATAATCAAACGGCACTACGGCGGAAATGCTTTCCGCTTTTCCGGTATCGGCGGCATAGAAAATGTTTGTATGCACTTCGCCTTTAATGCTCAGTACTCCGTTTTCTGTTTGAGCGCTTTTTATGATAGCTTTTTTATCAATGAACAGTATCTCCCTGACAGACGGCATATTGTCATTCAGTTTTATTGTTTGCGTAAGATTGATAATGTCGTCGACAGAAGTTATTCTCCCTCTCGCCTGTATGGGATTTTTTATAAGAGTGGCAGTCATTTTATTCCTCCTGTGTTTGTATATATATTAGCTTATGACGCGAGTGCGCGCGGTATGACCCATATAAATTGCATTAATAATCTTTTTCTCCGCTTAATGTTGTATGAGGGCATTCGATTTAGTATACTAACCGATAAAGTTATGGATTTTACGGGACGGTATATATACTTATGTATAATTTTGACGAGATATTGCAAAGAGAGAACACAAACAGTTTTAAAAACGACCTTACAAAGCAGTTTAATCCCAATGCGGCAGACGATTGTATTTCAATGACCATAGCGGATATGGATTTTCGCTGTGCCGAGCCCATACTTGCCGCAATGCGCAAAAGACTCGATAACGGCATATTGGGATACACGCAGCTTGACGATGATTATTATGACTGCTTGATAAGATGGTATGATAAAAGATATTCATACAAATTAAAAAAAGAGAATATTTCCACATCGTACGGCGTCGTATATGCCATAGACGCGCTTGTACGGCTAATGACTGCTCCCGGCGAAGGCGTGATGATATTCACACCCTCTTACGCTCCTTTTGAAGAATCTGTAAATAAAGCCGAGGAGCGAAAGCTTATATGTATTCCTCTCATAAACGATAAGCAATGCTACAGTATAGATTTCGATGCGTTCCGCAAAGCCGCACAAAAAGAAGACACGACTCTATTGATATTATGCAGTCCGCATAATCCGACGGGACGTATATGGACCGACGACGAGCTCAAATGTGTTGCTGATATATGCTTCGAAAACGGGGTGCGTATTATATCCGACGAAATACATTCCGACCTTACGAGAAAGTCCGAAACCTTCACGTCATTTGCAAAGCTTACAAACGACGACCCGCGCGTGGTAATATGCAGTGCTCCGAGCAAAACTTTCAATCTTGCGGGTAATTGGATGGCAAATATCTTTATTTTCGATGAAAAACTAAAACAAGTCTACGATAAACGCTTCGGGCTGTTGCCGAACCCTCTTTCCATGGAGGCTGCAAAGGCAGCGTATACACAATGTGAAGAGTGGCTTGAACAGTTACGCATATATTTGGATAAAACCTTTATAATAATAGAAGACTTTATCAAAGCCGAATTGCCGCTTGCTGTATTTCGCAGACCTCAGGCGACATACCTTGCTTGGATAGACCTGTCTGCGTATATAAGTGATTCCGCGCAAGCGGAGGATATCATTGCAAGGGGAGGAGTTCTTGTTGAAGGAGGACATCGCTTTGTCGGCAACGCATTAGGACATGTAAGACTAAACTGCGCAATGCCGCATACTGAGATAAGAGAAGCGTTGCGGCGAATAAAATGCGCTCTGTCAAACTAATTCAGTGAGCTTTTATGTAAAAAAAATATATTGTGATATAATAATACAGATTTATTTTGTGTAACCGGAGGCAAAGAATGAACGCTGAAAATAAAAACAGCAAGAGAATAACTGTCGGCACAATAAAACAGATCGTCGGGCTTACTGCAACCGAATGCTTTGGGGTAGTGGGTATGGCCGCTCTCAATCCGGCGGATGAAATATACCGCATGCTGAAAAAGGAAGAGATCGGCGACGGAGTGCGCGTAAGCATCAATAAAGAGAATAGGCTTCATATTGAAGTTTTTGTCATTATGGATTTCGGAGTCAAGGCTAAGGCAGTAGCCGAGAATCTTATCGATACAATAAAATACAACGTGGAAAAAGAAACAGGCATCAAAGTCAAAAAGGTGACCGTTTACGTTCAGAGCGTAAGAGTATAACGAGGTAGAAGAATAATGTCAACTATGAATTATGAGCAGCTCAAACAGATCATATTGAGTGGATACGCTAACCTTGAAAACAATAAGCAGTCGGTTAACGACCTGAATGTCTTCCCCGTGCCTGACGGCGATACGGGAACAAATATGTCTCTTACCATGCAATATGCGGTAAACGAAGTAACAAAGACCGACGACGCGCAGACCGTGGGAGAAATAGCGTCGGCAGCCTCATCGGGAGCTCTTATGGGAGCCCGAGGCAATTCGGGAGTCATACTTTCTCAGTTGTTCCGCGGTTTTTCGAAGTCGCTCATCGGCAAGAGCGAAATGAGCGTGTCCGATACGGCGCAGGCTTTGGTTTGCGCAACCGATATGGCTTATAAAGCGGTCATGAAACCCACGGAGGGTACCATTCTCACCGTAGCGCGCATCATGTCCGAATTTGCAGAGGCGAACAGCGCTTCATATACGAGCGGAAGAGAATTCATGAAAGCCGTGATAGAAAAAGGACATGAGGCGCTTGAAACCACTCCGGACTTATTGCCTGTGCTCAAAGAAGCAGGCGTCGTCGATGCGGGAGGCAGAGGACTTTTGTATATACTCGAAGGCGCTCTTGATGCAATGAACGGCAATCCCGTTATACTCGACGAAAAGAATGCAGCGGAGACGACGGCACAGTTTAATATGGAAGTTAACAGCGATATAAAATTTGCTTATTGCACCGAATTCCTTATCAATACAAACGGAAAAGGAAAGCACCGAAAAGCCCTTATCGATAAACTCATAAAGCTGGGAGATTCGCTTTTGGTGATAGAGGACGGCTCTGTCATAAAGGTGCATGTGCATACAAACGAGCCGTGGACTGCAATGAAGATAGCCGCAGGCTGCGGAGAACTCAATAAAATCAAAATCGAAAATATGAAACAGCAGCACCATGAGCTGTTCGGAAATGAAATTGAAGCGGAGTTGTCCGAAGATGAAGAAGAGTATTCACAGGATGCGGTCGATTATGTTATAGTGAGCGTTTCTTCAGGCGCGGGACTTAGCGAGATTCTCAAGGATTTGGGCGTAACGTACATAATATCGGGCGGACAGACGATGAATCCCTCTACGGAGGATTTCTTAAAGGTGATAAATAATACCAACGGCAAGAATTATATACTTTTGCCGAACAATAAAAATATAATATTGGCAGCAAATCAGGCTAAAGAAATAAGCGATAAAAACGTCGCGGTGATCGAAACGCGCACTGTTCCCGAAGCAATAAGCGCCCTTATAGATTTCAATCCGGCAAATGCGCTCGAGGAAAATATCGAGGCAATGAAAGAGGGTATGACCAACGTAAAAACGGGTCAGATAACCTTTGCGGTACGCGACAGTTCTGTGGGCGGAGTGAATGTCAAGCAAAACGATATCATCAGTATAATAGGTTCCGATATAGTGAGCGCCGAACATGACGTGGAAGCTGCTGCAAAAACGCTGGTCTCAAAGATAACGGACGAATCTACCGAACTCATAACTCTTTATTACGGAGAAGACGTAAGCGAAGCTGACGCGAATAAGCTGAAGGAAGAGTTTGCGGAAAAATATCCCGAAATACAATTTGAATGCTTCAACGGAGGACAGCCGCTCTACTACTATATCATAAGCGCGGAATAACATGGTTATCACGGAACGCGACGGTATTTCCGCTCTGAAAGGAGTGGGAACAAAAAAGACTGAGGCGTTGTACGGCATCGGAATAGCTACTGTCGGTGATTTGCTCGCATATTTGCCTTATGCATATAAGGACAGGGGAGTTTTTGTCGATTTTGCCTCATCCCAACGGGCGCTTTTGCGCGCAGTGTATACGGGTGAAGGCTCTTCGGGGTATTCACGAAGAGGTCTTTCGCGTTCTACGCTTCTATTTGACGACGGAAAAAATATTTTTAAAGCTGTATTCTACAATCAGCCATATATAAAAACTTCCCTGAAAAAGGGAGCTCAGTACAGACTGTACGGAACCTTATATAAAGCTTCCGACGGTCTTGTACTGGTTTCTCCTCAACTTGAGCGGGAGGACATAGCCTGTTATTTAAAAGAGGGGATATATCCCTTATACTCGCTGCCTGTAAAAAGCGGGATAAAGCAGAAGGAGTTTTGCCGATATATTGCAAGCGCGCTTCAAAACACCGGCTTGTATGAGTATATGCCGTTTTGGATACACGCCGACTTAGAACTCCCTTCGCGTAAGGAAGCTTTATTCAAAATACATCTGCCCCTTGACGAACAGGACGCCTACTCGGCTATGCGCTATTTT
This sequence comes from uncultured Lachnospiraceae bacterium, assembly GCA_964439075.1. Lineage (GTDB taxonomy): Bacteria > Bacillota > Clostridia > Eubacteriales > Anaerofustaceae > CAYTMY01. The sequence goes on from CAYTMY010000015.1 coordinate 5,254, forward strand.
AAGGCAGAAAAGTTTATAAAATTCTTCATCGCGCTGAATAAAAAACATGCCTGTGAAAAACAAGAAAAAGGCGTTGTATTTAAAGTAAGCGGCACAGAAGAACTTCTCTCTCTCTTCGAATTCAAACCCACCGAAGCTCAACTAAAAGCTATCGGCGAAATAAAAAAAGATGTTTCATCGGGAAAGAAGATGAATCGGCTGCTTCAGGGAGACGTAGGCAGCGGAAAAACATTGGTGGCTATCACAGCCTGTTATCTCGCAGCCAAAAACGCTCATCAGGCAGTTTTTTGCGCACCGACGGAGATACTTGCCAAACAGCACTACGAAAAATACAGCGGTTGTTTGAAAGCCTGTGGTATCGAAAGCGCAGTACTTTATTCTGCCATGAATAAGAAAGAGCGAAACGTGGTAAAGGAACTTATATCTTCGGGAAAAGCACAGGTGGTGTTCGGTACTCACGCCCTTTTTTCGGATGATATTAATTATCGTGATTTGGCTATGGTCGTCATAGATGAACAGCACCGTTACGGAGTGGGGCAGAGGGCAAAGCTTGAATCAAAGGGAAATTCTCCGCATGTTCTCGTTATGAGCGCCACTCCCATACCGCGGACTCTTGCGCTGAGCCTTTATAAAGACCTTGATCTGAGCGTCATGGACGCCCTGCCTTCGGGCAGACTGCCCATAAAGACGTACATTATTGATCCTTCTCAGGATAACTCTGCTTACCGCGCAATAAAGCGTGCCGCCGAGAAGGGGTATAAGGCGTTCATCGTATGCCCTGCCATTGATTCTATCGACATGCAAAATGTAAACAGTGTTTATGAGGAAGCGGTAAAGGCGTTAAGTCCCCTAAAAGTGGAATATATCACAGGTGAGATGAAGGAAGCCGAAAAAGACAAGGTAATGAACAACTTTGCCTACGGCGACACTTCCGTACTTATTTCCACGACGGTTATCGAGGTCGGTATAGACGTAAAACAGGCTGCAATAATGTGGATAAAAGACAGCGGGCGTTTTGGGCTTGCCCAGCTGCACCAGCTTCGCGGCAGGGTAGGCAGAAACGATGTTCAGTCCTATTGCTTCCTTCAGACGGACGCTGCGGATGAACGCACGATGCGTCGTCTCGGTGTGTTGGCTTCCACCAACGACGGATACGAAATAGCGGGAGCCGATATGAAAATGCGCGGTTCGGGTGAAATATACGGTTACAGACAGAGTGGGAAAGGAAGCGGACTGCTCGAAGATGCTCTCGATTATGCCGACCTCTTTATGGCGGCCGATATTATCAGCCAAAAGCTTGCCACTTCCCGCGAGACTCAAGACGAATTATATTACAAGTATCTGAGTGATAACTCCGATGAAACATTCGGCGATATCGCCATGAACTGAAAAGAGGATGGCTTGAAAACGGATAAAAAGGAAAAAATATTACGCTTGCTGCTTACATTTCTTAAAATAGGAGCCTTTACGTTCGGAGGCGGTTATGCTATGGTGCCTCTTATCCGTGCGGAGGTGGTCGAGAAATACAAATGGATTGACGATAAGGATATGATAGCTATCGCAGAGTCTACTCCGGGTCCCATAGCTGTAAATATGGCTACTTTTGTAGGTAATAAGGTTGCAGGCGTTGCGGGAAGCGTTTTTGCCACCGTAGGTGTCGTGCTGCCCTCGCTGGTGATAATTTTGATAATATCGTATTTCTATGAAGAGTTCAGAGCAAATAAATGGGTGAGTTATGCATTCTTGGGAATTAAAGCCGCAGTCGGGTTTTTGCTTTTGAACAGCGTTTTCAGGCTTTCGGGTTCGGTGGAAAAAACTCCCATAAACATAGCTGTGTTCTCTGTCGCTTTTATTCTGGCTGTTTTTGTAAAAATCAAAGCTGTGTATATCATACTCGGCACAGTCTTATTCGGCATAATTACCGCAAAAGCGAACCTATTTATAAAAAAAGGCGAGAGAAACGATGAAATTCTTTGAATTATTTTATGTATTTTTTCTTATAGGTCTGTTTACCATAGGCGGCGGTTATGCGATGATACCTATGATTCAGTCCGAGGTAGTATCGCGCGGTTGGGCGGATGTAAGCACCGTAATAGATTTTATTGCGGTCTCTGAGTCCACTCCGGGACCGATAGCTATAAATATGGCTACCTTTATCGGAAACAGGATGGGAGGCGTTTTCGGAGCTGTATGCGCTACCTTAGGCGTGGTATTGCCTTCATTTTTGATAATTCTGCTTATTGCCCGTCTGTTTAAAAATTTCAAGGATAATAAATACGTCAAAAATGTGCTTGCTTCCTTGCGTCCCGTGATAATTGCCCTTATAGCTTTTGCTGCGCTTTCCGTTATTGTTGCGTCTTTCAGTAAAAACGTATATGCTACGGGCGTTGAGCTTGATTTAAAAGCCATGGTCATTTTTGCAATAATCTTAATATTGAATTTGTTTGTAAAAAAAATACACCCCGCAGTACTCATACTCATATCGGCGGCATTGGGGGTGCTTATATACGGTTTTATATTTGTGTGATTTCGTCTACTGCACGTCGGGCATGTCACAATTGTGCCATACGTTTTGTACGTCGTCGCTTTCGTCGAACATGTCGAGCATTTTTTGAAACTTTTTAATCAGTTCGGGGTCTGTCAGCTCCGTTTCCGTCTGAGGTATCATCGCCACCTCTGCGTTCTCCGCTTTTAATCCCGCCTGTGCGATTGCGTCGCATACGGTAAGAAAATCCTCGGGCGAGGTGGTTATCTCGTAGCTCTCATCGCTCGCTTCGAAATCATCGGCTCCCGCTTCAAGAGCGAGTTCCATAAGAGAATCCTCATCCATCGGGCATTCCTCTTTGTCGAATATGATGATGCCTTTTTTATCAAACATAAAGGACACGCATCCGTTTGTTCCCAGATTTCCTCCGCATTTATCAAAGGCGTGTCTTACGTCTGCAGCGGTGCGGTTTTTGTTGTCGGTGAGAGCTTCCACTATCACAGCGGTTCCGCCTACGCCGTAGCCTTCGTATATTACGGTTTCAAAGGAATTGCCGCCCAATTCTCCTGCGCCTTTTTTTATCGCCCTGTCTATATTGTCGTTGGGCATATTTTGCGCCTTTGCTTTTGCAATAGCTTCTTTCAGCTTCGAATTGCCTGCGGGGTCGGCTCCGCCCTCGCGTGCCGCTATGGCAATTACTTTTGCCATTTTAGTATATATTTTACCCTTCTCGGCATCTGCTTTACCTTTTTTGTATTTGATATTTGCCCATTTTGAGTGTCCTGACATCTGTTATTTACTCTCCTTCGTTCTTTTTATTATACACATTTTTTATCTTCTGTAAATATTCCGTAAGCTTCTTTTCGTATCCGATACCGTCGGGGTCGTAATATTTTCTGTCTTTGAGGTGCTCGGGAAGATATTGCTGCGGAACATAATGCCCTTCGTAATCATGCGGGTACTTATAGTCTGCGCCCACGCCCTCTTTCTTTTGGGCGGAGAACACGGCATTCCTGAGATGCTTTGCAACAGGTTCTATCTGTTCTCTTTCAATATCCTTTGTTGCAAGTTCGAGTCCTATATACGATGCGTTGCTTTTCGGGGCGCACGCGAGATAAGTGACGCCGTGCGCCAGATTTATTTTACATTCGGGCATTCCGATAGTCTCTACCGCTCGGAATACACTCACCGCAAGCGTCAGCGCATACGGGTCGGCGTTTGAAATATCCTCCGATGCGAAGATAACCATGCGCCTTGCGATGAATTTAGGGTCTTCTCCCGCATAAAGCATTTTTGCCAGGTAATACAGCGCCGCGTCGGGGTCGCTCCCACGCATACTCTTTATAAAAGCGCTTATCGTATCGTAGTGTCCGCTATCGTTCTTATCGTATTTCACAGCTTTTTTTTGTATGCTGTCTTGTGCCGTAGTAAGGTCGATCTTTATTTTGCCGTTTTTGTTTTTCGGCGTAGTGAGAAAGGCAAGTTCGAGTGCGTTCAACGCTATGCGGCAGTCGCCGTCCGCTATATTCGACCAGTGCGCTATTGCATCGTCGTTTATTTCGATGTCGTATATGCCCAGACCGTTTTGTTTATCGAGGATAGCTCTTTTTATCAAAGAAGCTATATCGTCGTTTGTGAGCTTTTTGAGCTCAATTACCGTGGAACGGGAAATAAGAGCCGAATTAATTTCGAAATACGGGTTTTCGGTAGTCGCTCCGATGAGTATGATAGTTCCGTTTTCAACGGAGGGAAGAAGGGCGTCCTGTTGTGCTTTGTTGAAACGATGAATTTCATCGATAAAGACGATAGTCCTCTTTTGATACATACTCAGGTCGTTTGTCGCGCCTTTTATGATGTTTTTTATGTCAGCCACGCCGCTTGTGACTGCGTTTATTCTCACGAAAATGCTGTTGGTGCTGTTGGATATTATTTCGGCAAGAGTTGTTTTACCGCAACCGGGAGGTCCGTACAATATAAGCGAATTTATTTTATCTGCTTTTATCATTCGGTATAAAAGTTTACCTTCTTTTGCTATATGATCCTGACCGACAAAATCCTCTATGGTATGAGGTCGCATCCTGTCTGCGAGCGGAGCATTTTTACTCAATTCGTTTTTAAAATTCATATCAAACAAGCTGTTTTGCATTTATTTACCGCTGTCTCCGCTTTTCTTTTTAAAATCAAATTTGTTTTCGGTGTGGTTGAATATGCGTTCTATATTGCCTCTGTGCTGGAATATACAGAACAACGTAAGGATAGCTATCGTTATTTTGTATGCGAAGGGATTAGCTGTAAAAGCCGCCATTACCGACGCCGCTATCATTCCGACGACAGTTCCTGCCGACATCATTTTTGTTATGAAGAGAATTGCCATTGCGAAGGCAAAGGCAATGAGCGCAACTATCGGCATGACCGCCATCATTACGCCGAATGTGGTGGCAACGCCTTTTCCGCCCCTGTAATTTATAAATATAGGCCAGTTGTGACCCGCCACTACAAATACGGCGCTGATAAGTACGATGTATTCAAAACCGGGACATAACCATACTCCTGTTTTTACCGCGAGAAATCCCTTGAACATATCCCATAAAAATACGCAAAAAGCAGGCTTTAGACCGTATACGCGCAGAATGTTTGTCGAACCCGCATTTCCGCTCCCGTAGCTTCGTATATCACTGTTTTTAAATTTTGTCGAATAAATATATGCGGCATTGACACAGCCCAATAAATAGGAGATAAGAGCTGTGGCTGTTATTTTAAGGACTAGCATTTATTACCGACCTTTCAAACGATTCGTTTTATCTTTATTTTTCTCAGCGGGTTGTAGTGAGCGCCGAAATAATCTATAATATATTGATATTTTAACATAAATGGCAGCGGTTTAAAACCGAACAGTAAAATTTACATATAAAGGTAGAATAACATTATGAAACAATTGATGACGGGTAATGAGGCGGTTGCGGCGGGCATACTTGACTCCGCTTGTAAATACGCTTCGGCATATCCCGGAACGCCCAGTACGGAAATTCTTGAAACTTTGGCACAGCATAAAGAAGATATATATGCGGAATGGGCTCCCAATGAAAAAACTGCGCTCGAAGGCGCGTTCGGAGCGTGTGTGGCGGGCGTGCGGAGCGCTGCCATGATGAAACATGTGGGCTTAAATGTTGCGGCGGATCCTTTCTTTACCATAGCGTCGGTAGGCGTTACAAAAGGGCTTGTTATAGTAACGGCGGACGAACCGGGCGTACATTCTTCGCAGAATGAACAGGATAACAGAACGTATGCATATCATGCTAATATTCCCATGTTCGAACCGTCGGATTCCCAGCAGTGCTATGACATGATAAGAACGGCTTTTGAGGTGAGCGAAAGGTTCGATACTCCCTCTCTCATAAGACTCACTACGCGTGTGTGCCATTCCAAATCCATGGTTCAAGCACGTGAAAAAAGCACCTATGAGTATGAGCCGTATGAAAAGAACCTGAAAAAATACGTGGCGGTCCCCGCCAACGCAAAGGTTCATAAGGTAAATGTGTTAAAGCGCGAAAAGGCTCTTGCCGAGTATTCGGAAACGAGCGAATATAATTTTGCGGAATATAACGATACGTCTCTTGGCGTAGTCGCAAGCGGGATATGCTATGAATATGCAAAAGAAGTATTTGGTGATAAAGCTTCATATTTCAAAGCGGGTTTTACTCATCCTATGCCTCTAAAAGCGGTAGCGGAATTTGCCGCTAAAGTAAAAAAAGTGTATGTTATAGAGGAAAACGATCCCGTAATGGAAAATGCGCTTAAAGCGGCGGGCATAAAAGTGCAGGGGAAGGAGATATTCCCCGCAAACGACGAGCTTACGCCCGACGTAATACGAAAGGCAGCTTTTGGTAATGATATGTCTGTGGCGGAAATGAATATTGATAATGTTCCTCCCAGAGCGCCCGCTTTGTGCGTAGGTTGTCCCCATAGAGGTCTGTTTTATGTCCTTGCTAAGCAAAAGAATGTTTATATTTCGGGTGATATCGGTTGTTACAGCCTCGGCTTTGCTCCTCCGTATAATGCCATGCATTCCATAGTATGCATGGGCGCCAGCATATCGGCGGCTCACGGTGCGCAAAAAGCATTTGAAATAAAAGGCGAAAATACGAGAGCGATAGCGGTGATAGGCGATTCAACCTTCTTCCATACGGGAATCAACAGCCTTATCAATGTTGCGTACAATAACAGCAAAGTCATAACCGTGATCCTTGACAACAGAATAACGGGTATGACAGGGCATCAAGACAATCCCGGCAGCGGCTATACGGCACAGCAGGAGGAGGCAAACGCAATAAGTATTCCCGCACTCGTAAAAGCAGTTGGAATTGAAAATATAAATACGGTCGACCCCAACGATCTTGCGTCGGTCGAAACCGCCATAAAAGACGCTTACGCATTCGACGGTCCGAGCGTCATCATCACGCGTTATCCGTGTGCGCTGAAAAAATTCAGTAAGCTTGATAAGAGCGAATTCACAGAACTCTTTGTTAAAAGATACTATGTCGATGAAGAAAAATGCATCGGCTGTAAAAAATGCCTTGACTGCGGTTGTCCTGCGGTATCGGTGAAGAAAGAAGATAAAAAAGCCTATATTGACCCCGAAGCGTGTCTCGGTTGCTCGGTGTGTGCGCAGGCTTGTCCGAAATCTGCTATAACGGAGGCGAAAAATGACTAAAAGTATTTTGATGAGCGGAGTCGGGGGGCAAGGCACCATATTGGCGGCAAAGTTGCTTACATTGGGGCTTATGAGTGCGGGCTATGACGTAAAAATGAGCGAGATACACGGCATGAGTCAGCGCGG
>CAYTMY010000016.1:0-5723 GCA_964439075.1 uncultured Lachnospiraceae bacterium
TACCACCCTATGAGCAGATTATACAATTTCTATTTCCCGAAATCAATAAATTTGACGATTGCCATGTGCGCATGACTCTGAAAATAACGGAATATCCCGAGCTGTCCGATGATGAGGCAAGAGCCGTTTGCCGTATTGTAAAAGGACCGTTTGATACGGAGAATGAAAAAATTCTCGTTAGTTTTAACTCTGCGGATAAAACGTTTATGGAAAAGTGTTGCGTACCGGGCAGTATTGTCGAAGCGGTTTGTGTCGTTAACGTTCCCTCAAAAGCGAGAAATCCCGGAGGCTTTGATTATTCATTATATCTCAAAACAAAAGGCATTTATGCCTGCGCGTCGGCGGACTCCGCACAAACCGTCGTTGTCGGCAATACTTCAACGCTCAACGGTTTGTTGTACACGCTGCGCGAGGACGTTTCGGATATATTTTATAATTATATGGAGGATGAAAATGCGGCGGTAACGGAAAGTATTCTTTTCGGTTCCGACGCATTGAGTGAAGAAACTCTTACTCATTTCCGCACTGTGGGCATTGCGCATGTGCTTGCGGTATCCGGGCTTCACACGGGCATGATATTTGCTATCGTTGCTTTTATCCTCAAGATTTTCAAGGCAAACGAAAGAACAAGACTGACAGTAACGGTATTGTCGCTTATCTTTTATTGCGCCCTTACGGGATTTTCCGTTTCTGTGATAAGAGCTTCCTTGATGATATCATTTGCGGCTTTTACGACATTTAAAGGAAGAAAAAGCGATCATTTCAATGCAGTCTGTATAGCGGCAATTTTAATTCTGCTTGTAAATCCCTATAGTTTATATTCCGTTTCCTTTATATTATCTTTTGCTGCGGTCGTTGCCATAGTGGTCTTTATTCCTTTTATTACAAACATTATCGGTAAGCGCATAAAGAAGGAGCGCATGGTGAAAATGTGTTCCTATGCCGCCTGCTGTGTTATCGTCAGTCTTGCTCTGCTGCCTATAAATGCATGCTTCTTCAACAGCATAAGTTATCTTTCGCCGTTGGCAAATTTGCTCACGGTTCCTTTGATCGGAGTGATTATCTCTCTTGCGCTTTTGGGTGCATGCGTCAGCTTTATGCCTCCTCTGTCCTCGGCGGTTTTTGCAATTTGTTCGCTGCTTTTAAACTATATGCGCAAAATCACGGCTTTTCTGTCCTCATTGTCCTTCAGCGGAGGTTATATAAAAAGCTTGAGACCGTACGAAGTGATAGCCTTTTACATTATATTATTGCTTGTATTCGGTTACTTGGGGCTGAAATATAAAAAGCAAAGAACGGCGCTGCTCATAATGTCGGCATTTATGTTTTTAAGCATCGGTATATCGGTAAGCAATGCTTATACGCCTAAGCTCGATTTTCTCGACGTCGGCTGCGCGGATTGCTGCGTTATAACCACAGCGGATAGTACCCATGTTATGATAGACAGCGCAAGAGCATATTCATCGGATGAAATAATAGATTATTTACATCATGAGGATATACACAAACTCGATTATGTAATTATCACTCATTCGGATTCCGACCACGCGGAAGGATTATTCGATGTAATGGAACGTATTCCTATAGATGTTATAATTATGAATGACGACGGCAGCGATACCTATGACGAAATAAGTTTAAAAGCGTCAGAGAAAGGAATATTGCTCCGTAACGCTTACGACGGTGATATAATACAAACGGAAAGCTTCGAAATTCATGTAATAAGCCCTCGCAGAGAGGATTATTACACCGCACTTTCGGACAATGACCGTTCGATAGTATGCTCTGTTTATATGAAAGGCGTGTGTATTTTAATGACCGCCGATATGACCGAGCGTGTAACAGAGCGCTTTCTGACCCGAATAGGACCCTTTCCCGTGGATATATTAAAGGCGCCGCACCATGGCGGTTATAACGAATATATGAGCGAATTTTGCGAAGCGTATCATGTGAGGGATGCGGTAGTATCGGTAGGCGCCAATCCGTACGGTCTGCCGAGTAAAGACGCGGTTGATGTTTTCAGCCGTTTGCGCGGTTTTTACCTTACGCAAGACAGCGGTTGTGTCCGTGTGAATTTCGAAGATGACGGAAGATATACCATAAAACCGTGGCGGAGTGAGTAGATGAATTACAGACAGCTTCAAAGAGAGTTAAATAACAACATTATATCGAGAGCCTATCTTTTTATAGCGAAGGATGCGTATATTGCCGATTCTTACGTAAAACTAATGAAAGAACGCGTAGTTTCGGGTGAGCTTGCTCAGCTCAATATCAATGTATTTTCGGATAAGAAAGTGCTGCCCGGAGATGTGAAAAATGCTCTTCTGAGCCTTCCTGTGATGAGCGAGCGCCGCTTGGTGGTTATAAAAGAGGACGATGTTCCCTCCGACGCAAAGCTTTCCGAAATGCTCTATGAGTATCTCAGCGAGTCTTGTGAGAGCACCGTGCTTATAGTATACACAAAGCAATGCGACAAGCGTTCAAAGCTTTACAAGGCATTTGAAGCGACGGCAAAGACAGTACAGTTTGATAAACTGAACGACAAAGAGCTTTACGAGTGGATAGAAAATGCGTTTCATAAAAAAAATATGAAGATAGCCAAACAGGCAGTGGAATACCTTATCGACGCGCTCGATTACAACGGGCGTGACAGCGTTGCGGATCTCGGATATTTTGCCAACGAAACGGAGAAGCTCACCGCTTACGACCCTTCTGCCAAGGAGATAACTCTCGAGCAAGCAAAAAAAGTCGTAAGCCCAAACATTACAAAGGATATCTTCAAATACACGGAGAGCGTTATGCTCGGAGACGCAGCGGGTGCGCTTGTAAGAATGGAGGAGCTTATCGACTGCAAAGTTCCCGTGCAGGTGATATTCCATTCTCTGAATAAAACCTTGAGGCAGAACGCATTATTTAAATATATGGCGTCAAACGGAATGAGGGAAGGTGAAATAGCAAAACAAACCGGTGCTCATCCTTATGCCGTAAAACTCTCGTTGACTAAATACAGCCTCGGTACAGACGAATCTCTTAGAGCAATAAAGGCTATCAATGAAGCCGATGTCAATATAAAAAGCGGGCTTATTGAGTCGTACAGCGCAATAGTGCTTCTGACTGAAAGGGTTTGCTCACTGCAATAAAAAACAGCTGCGGTATCGTTCGCAGCTGTTTTGGCTTTGTTATTTTACTCTCTCCATGTATTCGCCCGTGCGCGTATCTATGCGTATCGTTTCGCCTTCGTTAACGAAGAGCGGTACGTTTACGGTGGCGCCTGTTTCGAGCGTTGCGGGCTTCGATGCACCCGTTGCCGTATCTCCCTTTACTCCGGGCTCACAGTGCGTTATCAGCAGAGCTACGAAGTTGGGAGGCATTACGCTGAAAGCCTTTCCCTTAAAGAATTTGATAGTTGCGGGCATGTTTTCCTTCATGAATACCATGGCGTCCTCAACAAGGTCGTTTTCGAGGGGAACCTGCTCAAAGGTTTCGGAATCCATGAAGTAGTACAATTCGCCGTCTGTATAGAGATATTCCATTTCTTTGGTATCTATTCTGGCGCTTTCGAATTTTTCCGTGGGATTGAAGGTTCTTTCCACGATGGAACCTGTCATAACATTTCTTATCTTCGTTCTTACAAAAGCACTGCCTTTGCCGGGTTTTACGTGCTGGAAATCGACTATGGTATAAACGTCGCCGTCCATTTCGAAGGTGGCACCCTTTTTAAAATCGCTTGCGGATAACATATACGCTCCTTTATATCAGTTTGAATGTTTTTTAGATAATATATTATATCATAAAATGCATACCGAAACTATACTAAATTCATTCTACATAGAGTTTGTGCACTTTTTTTATGCCGCAATCCGATAGAATAGGTACGTTTTCCGATAAAAAGCTCGTCAAAACAAACGGATTTAATAGGTCGTCGTTTGAGCAGCCTATAAGCGCTTCGATGAGCACATCATCCCCGTCTGCGGTAGCTTCAAAGGAATAAATCTGTTTTTTTATGTCCGTCGTTTTTTCATTGCGTTTTTTATTCAGTCTCGTAACGGGCATTTCTTCTGCCGAGGCGAAGAAGGAGTTGAGCTCCTTAGCGGATTGTTTTGCATCGGCAATGTCCGAAAATCTTATTTCATAAGCAGCTTTTGTAAACAAAGAAGAAAGCGGCTTTGCTTCCGCAAATAACTGTTTTACCGAGTTGACGATAATTCCGCGTGGGAGCACGCCCGATAGGCTGTCATACACCTCCATGGCGCTCTGCCTCCCCGTAAGCTCTATATCGAGATATTCCTCATCGCTTGTCGCAAAGAGCGGCAGGGGCGGGGTGTACGACATTTTAAGGTGCGGGTTAAAGCCCTGCGAAAACAATGTTTCGAGCTTGGCTCGTCTGAAGGCGCGCTGAAGCGTCCTTTGAAGGTCGAGATGTGATACAAACTTCATAAGAGCAAGCTTTTTATAACAAATCCTATATTTCAAAGGAGCACCTCCCGTAGTCTTTGTTTATTCCGCAGGAAGAGCACTGCGTATAACAGTCGGGAGTGGTTTGCTCTTCATGAGCTTTTTTTGCTTCCTTTACAAGAAAATCTTTTTCCACACCTATATCAATAAAATCCCACGGGAGCGTTTCTTCGAACCCGAAGTGTCTTTGTGTAAAATCCGCTATCGTATAACCGTTTTCTTCAAACGCTTCCTTCCATTTTTCGTAATCGAAAGAATCATCCCACGAGTCAAAAACACAGCCTTTTTTATACGCGCTGAGAAGAACTTCATTCAGCCGTCTGTCGCCTCTGGCAAAGGCTCCCTCCAATACGGACAGGTCGCTTGCGTGGTAGTTCAGCTTAACTCGCTTGTTCATGCACTCCACGAGTATTTTCTGCTTTCGTTCAAACTCTTCGGGCGAGTCTTGAGGAAAAAATTCGAAGGGCGTATGCGGTTTGGGTACAAAGCACGCCACGCTTGCGGTGAGCATGGGGAATTTGTTCTTTAAGCCGAGCTTGGCGCAATTCCATAATATTTTGTTGATAAGTTCTCCTATTGCGCGCACGTCGTCGTCGGTTTCGTATGGAAGCCCTATCATGAAATAAAGCTTCATCTTGTTGTATCCGTTTGCAAACGCAGATACAACTGTATCCGATATTTGTTCTTCGGTTATGTTTTTGTTGATTATGTCGCGCATTCTTTGGCTGCCCGCTTCGGGCGCGAATGTCAGCGACATGGTGCGGACGGTTTTCATTCTTTGCGCCGTATCCACGCTGAATTTATCTATTCTGAGCGAGGGCAGCGATACGCTCACCATATCTTTTCCGTGTTCTTCATACAGAGCGTCGATGAGACAGCGTATATCTTTATGGTCGGTGCTGCTGAGAGATGAGAGGGATATCTGTTCAAACCCCGTGGAGTTTATCAGTTTGTTCGCCTGTTCCAGCAATACTTCTGTCTTTTTTTGACGAACGGGTCTGTATATTACGCCTGCCTGGCAAAAACGGCAGCCTCTCGGACAGCCGCGCATTATTTCCAGCGCTATGCGGTCATGTACAGGCTCCGCAAACGGCACTATCATGCTTTCGGGGAAAAAGGCGCTGTTCATATCCTTTATGAAAAGGCGCTTTACGCGTTTTGATATTTCAGCATCTGAGAAGGGTGCGTAATCGCTCCCGTTTGTTTTGTGAGATTGAAGCGAAGGCACGTAAACACCTTCTATTTCGGATACTTCAGCGAGGAATTTT
>CAYTMY010000016.1:5733-12438 GCA_964439075.1 uncultured Lachnospiraceae bacterium
AAAGCGTACAAATATGTGATTTGTGCTATCGCTTCTTCAGCTTCTCCCACAACAATCATGTCAAAAAAAGTGCAAAATGGCTCCGGGTTTACGCAACAGGAGCCTCCTCCCACCACAATTGGGTCATCATCTTTTCTCTCAGCCGCCGCAAGCGGTATTCGCCCGAGTTCGAGCATATACAACACCGTTGTAAGGCACATTTCGTACTGCAAAGAAAATCCGACAAAGTCGAATTGATTTAACGGGGTATAACTTTCAAGGGAGTAAAGTGGCACATCGTACTTATTCATCTGTGCAACCATGTCGGAAAGCGGTGCGAAACACCGCTCACAACTCGCATATTCAAGGTCGTTGAGCAATGAATAAAGTATCTTTACGCCCAAATGAGACATTCCCACTTCATACGTATCGGGGAAGGCCATCACAAAGCGTACCGAAGCCTCCTTTGGTACGGCGGCATTGTACTCTCCCCCCGTATAGCGGGAGGGTTTGTTAACATTGTAAAGTATTTTTTCCATTAAGATTGATTTAATATCGTCCATAGCCTCACATTTTGAATAAATCATGCCAATAGTCATTATGCACTTTTTAAATGTGCACTGACTACAAAAATACTTCTGTAGCACAATTTATAATTACAATTTTTGGTTCAGTTTGCATTCAAAATTTGCGTTTTTTGCATCATTTTAATAAGTGTAACACATTTTTATAAAGAAAAACAGAGCCGTATGAAACTGTTTTGTTGAATATGGAAATGATGTTGTGATATCATTTATTTGGAAATAATTTTATTATGGAGATAGAGATGCAAATCAACAGAGGTACATTCAAAAAGGGAATTCACCCTCCCTACAACAAACAATTTACCGATAAGCTACCTATTGATGTCATGCCCGCTCCCAAAGAAGTCGTATTGCCCATGTCGATGCATATAGGCGCGCCATGCACGCCCATAGTCGAAGCGGGACAATATGTACACGCAGGCGAAATAGTAGGTAAGGCTGAGGCATTTGTTTCCGCAAACGTACATGCAAGCGTATCCGGTACCGTCAAAGCTGTCGAAAGAAGGCTTACTGCGTCCGGACGAAAGGAAATGTGCGTAGTCATTGAAAACGATTTTAAAGATGACTTTACCGACCAAATCGATAAGCATGACCCTGAAAAACTGACGACAGAAGATATTATCGAGTTGATTTCTCAGGCAGGCACGGTGGGTTTGGGCGGAGCTACCTTTCCGACAAAGGTCAAGCTTTTGCCGCCTAAGGACGCGAAGATCGATTATATCATCATAAACGGCGCCGAATGCGAGCCATATCTCACAAGCGACCATGCACTTATGAGACAGACCCCCGAAAAGGTGATAGGCGGTCTGAAAATACTTATGAAGGTGCTTGGTCTTGAAAAAGGCTATATCGGCATAGAAGACAACAAGCCCGACGCCATAGATGCCATAACGAATGCCGCAGATGATTCCATTGAGATATATTCGCTCGAAACCAAATATCCGCAGGGAAGCGAGAAGCATCTCATTACGGCCATTACGGGCAGGGAAGTGCCTTCCGGCGCTCTTCCGGCGGCGGCGGGATGTATCGTATCGAATGCTGCTACGGCAGCGGCGGTATATGATGCAGTGACCGAAGGAATTCCCGTTATCGAAAGAGTTATCACCGTTACTGGCAGCGGCATCAAAACGCCCAAGGTGCTTAAATTCAGAATAGGCACTTCGGTTGCCGAGATAATAGAATTCTGCGGCGGACTTACGGATGATATCGCCAAGGTCATTTTAGGCGGACCTATGATGGGTCCCGCGCTGTTTGATACGAACGTGCCCGCCATAAAAGGTTCAAGCGGAATACTTTGTCTTAATGCAAAGGACGCATACATAGAGCAGCCTTCAAACTGCATCAAATGTGCAAAATGCACCACCGTATGCCCAATGGGGCTGATGCCTTTATATATAGGAGCTTACAGTGACCAAAGAAGATTCGACAAATGCGAGGAATATAACGCCCTCGACTGCATAGAATGCGGTTGCTGTGCGTTTACATGCCCCGCACGCAGACCTCTTGTCGCAGAGATAAGAATAGCAAAAAAAGAAATAAACGATTTAAAACGAAAGAATAACGCATAGGAGGCAAGCGAAATGAGTGAAAAATTACTTAGCGTAAGTTCATCTCCTCATATAAGAGGAAAGCAGACTACGAGAAGCATCATGACAGACGTGTTTATCGCACTTATGCCTGCTTCCGTACTCGCCGTGGTATTTTACGGTGTAAAAGCTCTCGTACTTATTTTGGTAGGTGTCGTGAGCGCGGTTGCGGCTGAAGCC
This sequence comes from uncultured Lachnospiraceae bacterium, assembly GCA_964439075.1. Taxonomy (GTDB): domain Bacteria; phylum Bacillota; class Clostridia; order Eubacteriales; family Anaerofustaceae; genus CAYTMY01. The sequence continues at coordinate 8,063 of CAYTMY010000016.1, forward strand.
GTAACTCAGAAGATAAAAAAGACCGATGTTACCGTAAAGGATATGTCGGCAGCGGTAACGGGCTTGCTTTTAGCCCTCAATATGCCGATCAACGCCCCTTGGTGGATGCTCATTATTGGGTGTGTTTTTGCAATAGTCGTAGTAAAGCAACTCTTCGGAGGCATCGGACACAATTTCGCAAACCCGGCGCTTGCCGCAAGAATACTGCTCGTAGCTTCGTGGCCGAGCCACATGACGGGTAATGCTTATCTGCCGGTTGACGCTGTAGCTTCGGCTACTCCGCTTGCTTTATTAAAGGAAGGCACGGGCGAAGTACTTCCGTCGCTTTTGAATATGTTTGTCGGCGGACCGAATGTTTACGGCTGCATCGGCGAAGTGAGCGCTCTGGCACTCATTATCGGCGGCATTTATCTCATATTTGTCAAAAAGGTTATCACTTGGCATATTCCCGTTACTTATATCGGAGTATACGCAGTCATATCGTTGCTTTTCGGCGCAAGCCTAAACGATACTCTCTTTATGGTATGTGCGGGCGGTCTCATGCTCGGTGCTGTCTTTATGGCTACCGATTATGTGACCTCGCCATCCACAGCGCTCGGGCAGGTTATATATGCGGCAGGCTGCGCGATAATCACATTTATCATCAGAGTATACGGTGGGTATCCCGAGGGAGTATCCTTCTCTATATTATTTATGAATTTCGTAACGCCTCTGCTTGATAAGTTCATAAGAATTAAGAAATACGGTGAGGTGAAGAAAAATGCGTGACATAGCTAAACTTGCAGGCGCGCTGCTTGCGATATGCCTTGTCGCCGCAGGGCTTCTCGGTTACGTAAACAGCGTTACATATCCAATAATCGAAGAACAGAATGCGGTGGCAGAAGCGCGTTCGAGAATGGAAGTTTTTACAGAAGCCGATGATATATCGGAAAGCGCGGACGAAGCGACTTTGCAGGATATAGCGGCAAAGCTCGGTATAACGACGGACGATATCAACAGCATATCTTATGCAAAGAAAAACGGAGAACTCGTGGGTTATACGGTAAAATCCTCCGTCAACGGTTTCGGCGGTCAGGTAACGCTGATGACAGGAATAGATATTAACGGCAACATTACCGGAATGAAAGTGCTCAGTCATACGGAAACGGCGGGGCTCGGTGCAAAAGCGACCGAATCCGACTGGCAGGCTCAATTCGTCGGCAAAGATACGGCGGGAGAACTTACGGTAATTAAGAACGGCGGAGCGAACGATACTCAGATAGACGCCATAACAGGCGCCACAATTACCTCCAGAGCCGTTACAAAAGGCGTCAATTACGCTATCGACGCTTATAAACTTTTGCAGGGAGGTAATTAAAGTGAAGTTTATCAAAACTCTTACAAACGGAATTTTCAAAGAAAATCCTACCTTCCGTCTGCTTCTCGGAATGTGCCCGACTTTGGCGGTAACTACGGCTGCAATAAACGGTATAGGCATGGGGCTTTCCACAATGGCAGTTCTCGTCTGTTCGAACCTGTTTATTTCTCTTTTGAGAAATGTCATACCTTCAAAGGTGAGAATACCGTGCTATGTCGTCGTCATTGCGGCGTTCGTTACCATAGTACAAATGCTTTTGCAGGCTTTCGTACCTTCGCTGTATGCGTCTTTGGGTCTTTACATACCGCTTATCGTCGTAAACTGCATCATATTGGGCAGAGCCGAAGCCTTTGCTTCGAAAAACTCTCCTCTTTTGAGCGTAGCCGACGGCGTTGGTATGGGACTGGGCTTTACGCTTTCACTTACTGTGCTTGCGTCTATAAGAGAGCTCATCGGCAACGGAACTATCTTCGGTCTCGCAATAGCGGGAGCTTCGTACGAACCTATGCTTATCATGATATTGCCCCCCGGCGCGTTTTTGGTGCTTGGGTCTCTCATGGGGCTTCTCAACAAATTTATCGAGAAGAGGGAGGCTGCTAAATAATTATGAGACTTATATTGATATTACTCAGCGCAATATTTGTAAACAACTACATACTTTCACAGTTTTTGGGTATATGCCCGTTTCTCGGCGTATCGAAAAAAATCGATACCGCGATCGGTATGGGAGTTGCAGTCACCTTTGTTATGGCGCTTGCTTCTGCGGTCACGTATGTATTCCAGTATTATATACTCGCACCCTTAAAGCTCGAATATCTTCAGACGATAACATTCATACTTGTTATAGCTGCGTTGGTGCAGTTTGTTGAAATGGTCATACAGAAAATAAGCCCTTCGCTTTACCAGGCTCTCGGTGTTTATCTTCCGCTCATTACGACAAACTGTGCGGTTCTCGGCGTGGCAATAGTAAATATTCAAAAGGCTTTCACTTTCCCCGAAGCTGTAATAAATGCGGTCGGCGGAGCCCTCGGCTTCACATTATCGATAGTATTGTTTGCGGGTATCAGAGAAAGACTCGAGCTTTCAAATATACCGAAATGCCTTCAGGGTTTCCCTATAGCGCTTATATCTGCCAGTATAATGGCTCTTGCGTTCCTGGGATTCCAAGGCTTGATAACATTATAGGGAGGCAGTAAAAAGATGAATCCAGTATTATTGGCGGCGTTGGTAGTAGGCGTTACCGGAATGGTCTTGGGAGCGGTGCTCGCGATTGCCTCCAAAGCATTTTATGTGGAAAAGGATCCGCGTATCGACGAAGTGTCGGAGGTGCTTCCGGGCGCCAACTGCGGCGGCTGCGGAAAAGCGGGTTGTGCTGCAATGGCGGAGGCTATCGTAAAGGGAGAAGCTCCCGTCAGCGGATGTCCCGTAGGCGGCGAGCCCGTGGCGAAAGCCGTATCTGAAGTTTTAGGAGTAGATGCGGGAGAATTCGTTAAAATGGTGTCGTATGTTCATTGCACAGGCTGTAAAGAGGACTGCGCATACAAATACGAATACACGGGCGATAAGGATTGCGTAGAGGCATTTGCAGTACAGGGAGGCAACAAAGCTTGTGATTACGGCTGCCTCGGATACGGTTCCTGTGTAAAGGTATGTCAGTTCGGAGCGCTTAAAATTAACGAAAAAGGTCTTGCGGAAGTCGACCCCGAAAAATGTACGGCATGCGGTGCTTGCGTAAAAATATGTCCTAAGGGAATACTCAGCTTGGTTCCTTACGGAAAGAGCGTGAAGGTAAAGTGCAACAACAAACAAAAGGGCAAATCCGTTAAGGAAGTATGCGCAAAAGGCTGTATAACCTGCGGTATATGCGCAAAGAATTGTCCGTTTGAAGCGATAACGATAAATCCCGAAACAAATCTGCCCATTATAGATTATACGAAATGCCGCGAATGTCTTGTGTGCTACGACAAATGTCCGCAGCATATCATAGTAGCATCAAACCCTCGTAAGAGAGTTATGATAGATGAAACAAAATGCATCGGTTGCGGTCTGTGCAAAAAGAAATGCCCTAAGGATGCTATTGAAGGAGAGCTTAAACAGCCTCACAAGATAGACCCCGAAAAATGCATCGGCTGTACTCTCTGTGCGGACGCATGTAAAAAGGACGCGGTAATAGTCTTGGACTGAACCCGTTCCCAATGAGTGTAAAAAGAGGCTTCTCTTTATTGAGAGCCTCTTTTCTTATTTATATTTTCGTTATTTTTACGGATACAATCTGTCGACGCCTCTGTAGATGAAACTTACCTCGCGTATGTTAGAATAGCCTAAAAGGTTCATCATCAGTCTGCCGAGCCCGAAGCCGTAGCCTCCGTGCGGCGGACATCCGTATGCGAAGTAGTCGAGATAGCTTTTTAAGCTCTCCGTACTCAAGCCCTTCTCCTCCGCCTGCTTGCATAACACGTCGTAACGGTGTTCGCGCTGCGAGCCCGTGGTAACTTCCACTCCGTCGTATATGAGGTCGAAGCTCTTGGTTCTGCTGTCGTCCCCCTCTTTACGCATGTGATAGAACGGTCGAACCGAGGAGGGATATTCAGTTATGAATATGAATTCATGACCGAATTCCTCCATAGCGTAGCGTCCGAGAAGCCTTTCGGCTTCGGGGTCAAGGTCGCCCTTTGTTTGCGGCGGTACAGTATAACCGTAGCTCTTTACTATATCCTTTGCCTGTTCAATGGTTATTCTCGGGAAGGGCAGAGTAGGTATTTTTATTTCCTTGCCGGATACTTCTTTTATTTCATCGCCGTGTTTTACGGAAATTTGCGTGAAGACGTAGTTGAGCCATTCTTCTTCAAGCCGCATCACATCTTCATGTGACTCTATCCACGAAATTTCCGCGTCAATGCTCATGAATTCTGCGGCATGACGCGAAGTGTTTGAATTTTCCGCTCTGAATGCGGGTCCTATTTCAAATACCTTCTCGAAGCCCGACGCCATTGCCATTTGTTTGTAAAACTGCGGCGAC
>CAYTMY010000017.1:0-3265 GCA_964439075.1 uncultured Lachnospiraceae bacterium
TCTATTCCGCGCGGCACCTTGATTAAAGAGTCCGAAACCGGAACAATACTTGCCGATATGTCCGTAACCGAAAGCTTTATTGCGGCAAAAGGCGGCAGCGGCGGCTGGGGCAACTCACATTTCGCGACTCCCACGCGCCAGACTCCGCGCTTTGCAAAGGACGGTATGCCCGGCGAGGAATGGACGCTTATCCTCGAGCTGAAGCTGCTTGCCGACGCGGTGCAGTCGTCAAAATATATTACGTATAAAAAATCAAACGAGCTTATAAAAAAACTCACTTCGCTGGCAAGCATTTATCAGGCGGGGCAGCTTAACAGGCAGCTTTACATCTCGGACAAGGCAAAGTCGATGAACGAAGCCATATACATTAATATCGACGCTGTACACAATGCCATAAGCGCCGATAAAAAACTTCGTTTTAAGTATACCGAATACGGGTCGGATAAAAAGCTGCATTTAAAGCGCGGCGGCGAAGATTATATCGTAAGCCCGTATCTGCTTACAAGCGCGGACGATAACTACTATATGGTCGGCTATTATGAGCGTCGCGGTATACTGTCGCACTTTCGGGTGGATAAAATGCAAAGCCCCGAGCTTTTGGAAGAAAAACGTGTACTGTCCAATGAAAAGTTGGACGCTACCGAGTATGTTCTGCGCAATTTCAGCATGTTCGGCGGAGAGCTTACCCGCGTGGAAATGCGTTTTGCGCAAAGGCTCATAGGCGTGGTGATAGACCGCTTCGGCAAAGATATTTATGTGCTGCATGACGACGGGGAGCATTTCCGCGTGCGTGCGGATATAAACGTGAGCAACGCGTTTTTGGGTTGGATAATGCAGTTCGGTACGGACGCCGAGATAATATCGCCGCACGAAGTGTGCGAAAGAATAGATAAACTTGCTTCAAACGTAGCGGGTATGTACAAAAAATAAACCGGTTTTGCAGAATACATTTGCAAAGCCGGTCAAATGATTATTTCTTTTTTACCGGATGCCGCAGCACGGTCTTGAGATTTTGCGGTGCGCATCTTCTCGCGTCGCCGAGATATATCTCGTGGTGCAAGCGCGTATTCGTCATATCGTTTTCGTAACCGTTATTTTTTATGTATTCATCCATCAGTTCTATTGTTGCAGGCTCGTCATCGTACGGACCTATATGCATGCACTGTACGCATAACCCCTCGTTGTACGTGAAGAATTCCGCCTTGGAAAAATCGGACTTCTTTTTCTTTTCCGCCTCCTGCACTGCGCGCTCAAAAACAATCTTTGTTACAAAATCCGGCAGGCGTATCATGCTTATCCAGTTAAAATCTTCCTTGTGAAGGTAATCTATTCCGTCAATACCCGTCATCCACCACAAGCCTTCAAGCGGAGGAACGACATATTCAAAATATCCTTCTATGCGCCAATCGCTTTTGTAGCTCATTTTTATGCCGAACGCTATGCCGTACAGAATATTCATCGCCCTTTGGTATTCGCCGCTTTCACTGTTGGGGTCGCCTTTGCCTTGTACCGCAACAAAATTCATCGGAGGTATCGTGATTATTTCGGGCTTATTTTTCGGAAGGTAGAATTCCTTGTATTCTTTTTTATAGTCAAATGCCATGTCTGAACTCCTTTTGTTTGATTTCATGTTGTTATGCCTCAAATATGAACTTTTGAAAGCAGCGCATTCGCCGTATAATCGCTTTGTGGTGCGCTTCGTAAAGAAAAGGTTGTCATTTTTTGCAATTTTTTTACCTAAACGGCAATTCTTATGTAATAATTATAGCAGAATGTTTCGTCGCCTGTAAACCGCAGCGGCGTTATCGGATAATCTTTTTTGCAGAGGGATCGGCGCATGGATATTTTCGATTTTTTCACTTTGTTTGGGGGTTTGGCATTTTTCCTGTACGGAATGAACCAGATGTCGGAGGCTCTATCAAAGCTTTCGGGCGGAAAGCTCGAAAAGATGCTTAAAAGTATAACTTCAAGCAAGGCTAAAGCTCTCGGAGCGGGTGCGGGCGTTACGGCTCTCATACAATCCTCCTCGGCGCTTACCGTAATGCTTGTCGGACTCGTCAATTCGGGGATATTGCAGCTCGGTCAGGCCATAAGCATCGTCATGGGTTCAAACATAGGTACCACAATCACTGCATGGATATTGTCTCTTGCGGGCATAGAAAGTACGAACTTCTTTGTGCGCTTGCTCAAACCCGAAGCATTTTCTCCTATTTTGGCGCTTATCGGCATCGTAATGATGATGATATCGAAGGACGAAAAGAAGAACGACGTCGGCAAGGTCATGGTAAGCTTTGCCATACTTATGTACGGAATGCATCTCATGAGCGGCTCCGTTGCTCCGCTGTCCGACTCGCCGGCTTTTGCCGCACTGCTTATAAAATTTTCAAACCCGCTGCTCGGAGTTCTTGCCGGTCTTATCGTAACTGCCGTTATACAAAGCTCCTCGGCTTCAATAGGTATTCTTCAGGCTATTTCCATAACCGGCAATCTCACATTTATGTCGGCGCTTCCGATCATCATGGGACAGAATATAGGCACCTGCGTCACATCGGTGATATCGGCGGTGGGTGCGAATAACGACGCCAAGCGCGTGGCCGCCGTGCACGTCGCCTTCAATGTGATAGGCACAGTATTTTGTTTGGGCGTGTTTTACGCGTTGAACGCCGTATTTTCTTTTGCTTTTCTCAACGATAATATCTCGCCCGTGGGTATTGCTATACTGCATACGGTTTTCAATATCGTAACTACTTTCATACTCCTACCGTTTACCGGAGCGCTTGAAAAACTGGCTCACTTTATCATAAAAGATAAGCCCGAACAGAAGGACCCCATTGCGGCTTCTCTCGACGAGCGCCTTATAGCAACTCCCGCATTTGCACTTGCCGAATGCGCCGATGTGACGAAAAAAATGGCGCGTGAGAGCTTCGAAGAGATAACCGCCGCGCTTTCAATGGTGGAAAATACGGACATTTCCGCTCTTCAAAAGGTTGAAAAACAGGAGAGTGATATAGATAAATACGAGGATAAAATAGGTACTTTCCTGGTGAAGCTCAGCGGCAAGGAACTTATAGCAAAAGACAGTATCGAGATATCAAAAATACTGCATTTAATAGGAGATTTCGAACGCATAAGCGATCATGGCGTGAACATCGCATACTCGGTAAAGGAGCTGTGCGACAAAGGGCTTCGTTTTTCCGAAGAAGCAATGCGGGAATTGAACGTGCTCATATCCGCGCTGCGCGAAATACTCTCAATGAGCCTGCGA
>CAYTMY010000017.1:3275-5714 GCA_964439075.1 uncultured Lachnospiraceae bacterium
GAGCATACGAAGAGGAAGACGTGGCGCTTGCGCGTAAGGTAGAGCCCTTGGAGGAAGTAATAGATATGCTTACCGAGGAAATAAGAGCCCGCCATATAGCGCGCCTTAAAGCGGGCGCATGTACTATAGAACTCGGGTTTGTGCTTTCTGATTTGGTTACAAACATGGAAAGGGTCTCCGACCATTGCTCAAACATAGCGCTGTGTATAATCAGTATTGAAAATTCCGATCTTGAAATGCACGAATACGTAAGCTCTATGGATAAAAAACGCGCAGATGATTTCGACAATCTTCTTAATGATTATTCGGCAAAATACAGCCTTGCCGAAATGAATAAGCAAGAAGACCGAAAATGATAGATATTAATTATAAAACCCGCATTCCTACCGCAGATGAACTGACCGAATATGTCGGCATTCCGCTTTTCGGTGAGCTTTGCGCTTATATGAAAGAAGAACACAAGGCGCTTTTCAAAATCGAATACAGCGGTGACAATGTGCTCTCGGGTTGGAATTTGAAGTTTAAGAAAAACGGCAGAACGCTCTGCACGGTTTATCCCCGCAAAGGACATTTCCGGTTGTTGCTTGTCATCGGCAACAAGGAAAAACAGAGAACAGAGGAGCTGCTTGCTTCTTTGAGTGAAGAATTTCGTGATATTTATACAAATACAAGAGAAGGCATGGGGCAGCGGTGGCTTATATTTGATTTTTCATGCCGTACGGTTCTTTTCGATGACGTGCTGAAAATAGTGCGCCTTCGCAGAGAGAGAAAATAGAGACACAGTCAACAAATAAATAACTTAAATTTTGCATTCGCAGCATATCAGTATCATAAAAACAAATACGCTTTGCTGCCTGTAAAAGCACATAATAAGGAGAATACAGATGAGACGCAAGGACCGTGAAATAACCGATATACAAGAAATACTTTCCGTACTTAAAAGATGCGATACTCTCAGGATAGCCATGAACGCTCCCGAACGGCCGTATATAGCGGCGGTATCCTTTGGCTTTGAATATGCTTCGGGCGAGGTGTCTGTGTATTTTCACGGCAGCGGCAAGGGGTTGAGCGCTGCGCTTATAGAGGAAAACCCCTGTGTGTGCGTACAGGCGGATATTTTTCACGGTTATGAGCAGATTGCGGGAGGTGTTACCGCCCGCTATGAAAGCGTAGTCGGCTTCGGTAATGTAAAAAAGCTTGAAGGCGGCGAGGCGGCGCACGCTCTGCTTAAAATATGCGAACACTGCGGGTTTGAGGGATTCGACATTGAAACATGCAAGAGCTTCGGGCACACTGCGGTCTATAAAATAATTACAGATACGCTCACGGGAAAACGCAATCTTCCCAAATAGAATGAGCATGCTTGTCTGCCCTTTGTGCATCGGTATTTGAACGGTTGCGCACCGATAAAAAGAGAATTCAAAAAACGATGCGCCTTTGTTATTTAAAGGCGTATTTTTATTGTATAATGAAGAAAAAGCATACGATATATTCGGTCTGCTTCATTATTGATTAAAGGGAATACGGCATGAGGAAGAGAAGCGCAAAAGAGCTTATAAGAAGGTACATATTTTTCATTTTCGGACTATTCGTAACAGGTGTGGGAGTCATCCTTTCCACAAAGGCAAATTTGGGAACTTCGCCCATTTCAAGCACTCCTTACGTGTACAGTCTGCGCTTTCCTCTCACCATAGGCAATTGCACCATTATCATGCATGCTTTTTTCGTGCTGCTGCAGATAGCTCTGCTAAGAAAAAAATATCAGCCTATACAGCTTTTGCAGATGCTTATGGCGGTCATTTTCGGCTATATTACGGACTTTGCCATGCTGCTGCTTTCGTGGGTGAGCGTTTCGGGCTATATAGGACAGTTCGCGCTTATGCTTTTAAGCTGCGTCGTGGTGGCGTTGGGCGTAGCCATAGAGGTAGTCGCAAATGTCGTCATGCTTGCGGGAGAAGGGCTCGCCTCCGCAATAGCGCAGGCTTCTTCCATGGAATTCCCCAAAGCTAAAGTAATAGTGGACGTGAGCCTTGTGGTGGTTGCGGTAATATCGTCTTATATCTTTTTTAAGGATATACGAGGCGTGCGCGAGGGTACGGTGATAGCAGCGCTTTTGGTGGGTCCCATATCTAAGATATTCATAAAGCTGCTTAAACCTTTTAATGAAAATTTTCTTACGATAAATACAAGCGAGCATTGACAAATAGGCTCATATAAGATAAAATAATCAGTTAGAAATACGGAGGTAAGCATGAGGCTGTTACTTACAGGCGGCAATGTATTTTATGACGGAGCATTCAAACGTCAGTCTTTGTTACTTGACGGCGGGCTTGTCGTTTTCCCTTCTTCCGAAGCTGCTATTGAAAAGTTAGACCGTATTTATCAATTGAATAATATGTATATCGTTCCGGGTTTTGCAGATGTTCACGTTCATCTCAG
>CAYTMY010000017.1:5731-12413 GCA_964439075.1 uncultured Lachnospiraceae bacterium
TATAAGGAAACCATACATACGGGTACTCTTGCTGCGGCAAAGGGCGGCTATACGGCGGTGTGCTCCATGCCAAACCTTGAGCCTGTACCCGACTGTTTGGAAAATCTGAAAGTGCAGACGGATATCATTGAAAGAGAGGCACTCGTCGACGTGTTCCCTTACGCTTCCATAACGAAGGGAAGAACAGGCGCAGGGCAGCTCAGCGATATTGCCGCTCTTGCCGATAAGGTAATTGCATTTACCGACGACGGCAGCGGCGTAGCCGATGAGTCTGTTATGCGCAGGGCTATGCTTGAAGTAAAGAAACACTCCTCCATGATAGCGGCGCACTGCGAGGATGTGAGCCTCATAAAAAAAGGCGGCTGCATACACGACGGGCTATACGCAAAGACTCACGGCTTTGCGGGCATATCCTCCGAAAGCGAGTACGAACAGCTAAAGCGCGATATTGCGCTTGCAAAAGAGACGGGCTGTAAATACCACGTGTGCCATGTATCGACATGGCAGAGCGTCGAAGCAATACGCCGCGCCAAAGAAGAGGGAGTCGATATAACGTGCGAAACAGCGCCGCATTACCTTGTTTTATGCGAGGACGACCTTATCGACGAGGGCAGATTTAAGATGAACCCGCCTCTGAGAAGCCTCAGGGATAAGCTTGCTCTTATAGAGGGCTTAAAGGACGGGACCATTGACATCATAGCCACCGACCATGCGCCTCACTCCGCCGAGGAAAAAGCAAAGGGCTTAAAGGACAGCGCAATGGGTATAAGCGGGCTTGAAGCGGCCTTCGGAGTTTTGTATACGCACTTGGTAAGGACGGGCGTTATTTCGCTTGAAACGCTCATGGATAAATTATCGGCGGCTCCCAGAAAGATATTCAAACTGCCCGATAATGCGATAAAAGAAGGCAAGCTTGCCGATATAACGGTTTTCGAAACGCAAACGCCGTATGAACTCAAAAGCGAGACTTTTCTTTCAAAAGGAAAAGCCACGCCGTTTGAAGGCGATACGCTTTACGGTAAAATATATATGACGATACACAACGGGAGAGTAGTATGGGAGAAAAATTCACAAAAAAACTGATACTTGAAGACGGACACGAATTTTTGGGCTACAGCTTCGGCGCCGATAAAGAAGTTGTTTGCGAGGTGGTATTCAATACCTCCATGGTGGGCTATCAGGAGGTGGTGACAGACCCTTCATATACCGACCAGGCGGTGGTGATGACATATCCGCTCATAGGCAACTACGGCATGACGGACGAGGATAACGAGACGAAAAACCCTTCTATAACAGGGCTGATTGTGCGCGAATACAACGATTTCCCAAGCAATTTCAGATATACCAAAACCTTGGGTGAAGCTCTTGAGGAAAACGGCATAGTGGGTATATACGGAGTGGATACGCGCAAGCTGACGCGCATAATACGCGACGAGGGCTCGCAGCGTGCGCTGATGTGTTCGCCCGAAACAACGGTAGAGCAGGCTTTAGCCAAGATAAAAGCTTCGCCCGTTCCAACGGACGCGGTATCGCGCGTGAGCTGCAAAAAGCTGTGGTACTCGCGCACTCCGGGATTTGCTTATAACGTGGTGGCGATCGACTGCGGCATAAAGCTGAATATCGTGCGCAGCTTAAATAAGCTCGGCTGCAATGTGACGATAGTGCCCTACAATATGCATCCCGAAGAGATAATGAAAAAACGTCCCGACGGACTCTTCCTTTCAAACGGACCCGGTAACCCCGAGGACGTACCCGAGGTGATAGCGACTGTAAGGGCGCTGAAGGGCAAACTGCCGATATTCGGCGTGTGCATGGGCAATCAGATGATAAGCCTTGCCTGCGGAGCAAAGACTTACAAGATGAAATTCGGACACCGAGGCGGCAATCACCCCGTGATGAACCTTGACACGGGCAAGATAGCCATAACAAGTCAAAACCATTCCTACGCGGTCGACCCCGATTCACTTAAAGGAACAGGACTGAGAGTGACGCATATAAATCTGCTCGACAACACCGTGGAGGGCGTAATAAGCGAGGACGGCAGTATGTTTTCGGTACAGTATCATCCCGAGAGCGCTCCCGGACCCAACGACAGCGGCAACCTGTTTGTGAAATTTATCAGATTAATGGAAAACTACAAGGGGGCGCAAAACAATGCCTAAACGCACAGATATTAAAAAAATACTCGTAATAGGCTCAGGTCCTATAATAATAGGTCAGGCAGCCGAATTTGACTACGCGGGAACGCAGGCGTGTCTTGCGCTCAAGGAAGAGGGATATACGGTAGTTCTCATAAATTCCAATCCCGCCACCATCATGACGGATACGCACATAGCGGACAAGATATATATGGAACCGCTTACACTCGAATATGTTGCAAAGATACTTCGTTTTGAACGCCCCGACGCGATACTTCCGGGCTTGGGAGGGCAGACGGGCTTAAACCTTGCCGCGCAGCTGTACCGAAAAGGCGTATTGCAGGAATGCGGCGTTGAGATACTCGGCACCACCTTTGAAAGCATAGAGAAGGCGGAGGACAGAGAGCTGTTCAAAGAGCTTTGCGAGGAGCTTGGCGAGCCTGTGCTGCCTTCGGCTATAGCTCACAGTGTTGAGGAGAGCGTAAAGTGCGCCGAAGACATAGGCTACCCCGTAGTGCTGCGCCCCGCCTTTACTTTGGGCGGCACGGGCGGCGGCTTTGCGGATAACGAACAGGAACTGCGCGATATAATGAAAAACGCGCTTGAGCTTTCTCCCGTACATCAGGTGCTTGTGGAGAAGAGCATTAAGGGCTACAAGGAGATAGAATACGAGGTGATGCGCGACGCAAACGACACCGCCATTACGATATGCAATATGGAAAACCTCGACCCCGTGGGCGTACATACGGGCGATTCCATAGTCGTTGCGCCCAGCCAGACGCTCACCAACAGGGAATATCAGCTGCTGCGTGACAGCGCTCTTAAAATAATACGCGCCCTTAAAATACAGGGCGGCTGCAACGTACAGTTTGCGCTCGACCCGTTTTCTTTTAAATACTACCTTATAGAGGTAAACCCGAGGGTGTCGCGTTCTTCCGCACTGGCTTCAAAAGCCAGCGGCTATCCGATAGCGAGGGTTTCCGCCAAGGTGGCGACGGGGCTTTTGCTGAATGAAATACGCATAGCGAACACTCCCGCTTCCTTTGAGCCCACGCTCGATTACATAGTCACGAAGATAGCGCGTTTTCCGTTCGATAAATTTGTTTCCGCTTCGAACCGCCTTTCCACGCAGATGAAGGCGACGGGCGAGGTGATGAGCATCGGCAGAACTTTTGCGGAAAGTCTCTTAAAGGCGGTGCGTTCTCTTGAGACGGGCGTATGCCATATATATATGGATAAGTTCGACGATATGCCCACCGACGAAATGCTCAAATACATATCGGATGCTACCGACGACCGAATTTACGCAATAGCGGAACTTATAAGAAGAGAAGTCGATTTGGGCGTGATAAACAATTACACCAAGATAGACCTGTTCTTCCTGTACAAAATACGAAACATAGTTGAGTTTGAAAGTGTTTTGAGGAACAAGAAAAACGACCTTGAAACCTTAAAGGACGCAAAAAAAATGGGTGTTTCCGACAAGTACATCGCAAGCGTGTGGGGAACGAACGAGCTTGAACTGTTCAGACTGCGCAAACGCGAAAATATAATGCCCGTATATAAAATGATAGATACGTGCGCAAGCGAATTCTCAAGCTATGTGCCTTATTTTTACTCGACATACGAGGAGGAGAACGAGTCGGTCGTAAGCGATAAAAAGAAGATAATCGTTCTCGGCAGCGGTCCCATAAGGATAGGGCAGGGCGTTGAATTCGACTATTCCACCGTTCATGCCGTATGGACTATACAGCAGGCGGGCTACGAGGCCATTATAATAAACAACAACCCTGAGACAGTTTCCACCGACTATACCACGAGCGACAAGCTTTACTTTGAGCCTTTGGCTATAGAGGACGTGATGAACGTTATAACGCTTGAAGACCCTATGGGCGTGGTGGTATCTTTAGGCGGGCAGACGGCGATAAATCTTTCAGACCCGCTCACAAAACTCGGCGTGAAAATAATAGGTACCGACAACGACGCGATAGAGAGAGCCGAAAACAGGGATTCCTTCGAAAAAATACTCGATAAACTCGGTATACCGCAGCCCGACGGCAAAGCGGTAACGAAAATAGAGGACGGAGTAAAGGCGGCAGAGCAAATAGGCTACCCCGTTCTGGTTCGCCCCAGTTTTGTTCTCGGCGGGCGCGCCATGCAGATAGTCGGAAACGAAACAGCATTAAGACGGTATCTGCACACAGCCGTTGAAATAGACGATACAAAGCCCGTGCTCGTGGACAAATACATAACCGGCAAGGAGCTTGAAACCGACGCCGTGTGCGACGGAACGGACGTGTTCCTTCCCGGTATAATGCAGCATGTGGAGCGAACGGGAATACACTCGGGCGACTCCATAAGCATATACCCTCCGTTCTCCGTGAGCGAGCGCACAAAACAGACCATAATCGACTATACCGTAAAGCTGGGTCTGGGCGTAGGTATAAGAGGTCTTTTCAACATACAGTTTATAGTCGATGAAAACGAAAAGGTATACATCATCGAACTAAACCCCCGTTCTTCGCGTACTGTGCCCTTTATATCAAAATCTTCGGGGTATTCCCTTGCGGATATAGCTACAAAGGTAATGCTCGGTGAAACTTTGAAACAGCAGGGTATCACCGAAATTTGTCCGAAGCAAAGAGACAGGTGGTTCGTAAAGGCTCCCGCCTTCTCCTTCTCGAAAATACGCGGAGCAGACGTATATCTCTCGCCCGAGATGAAATCGACGGGAGAGGCGATAGGCTACGATAAGTCGCTGAACAGAGCGCTGTACAAGGCCTTGCAGTCTTCGGGAATGAACGTGGCGAATTACGGCACTATACTTGTCACCATAGCGGACAAGGACAAACAGCGCGCACTTCCTCTCATTCGGCGCTTTTACAAACTCGGCTTCAATATAGAGGCTACGGGCGGAACCGCGGAGTTCTTAAAGAGTCACGGTATACGCACGCGTGTGAAAAAAAAGATAAGCGAAGGCAGCGACGAAATACTGGAGTCACTGAGAAAAGGTTATGTGAGCTACGTTATAAACACAAAGGACATCGATTCTCAAAGCTGCGACAGCGACGGCTTTGACATAAGAAGATGCGCGGTCGAAAACAACGTGACAATGTTTACTGCACTCGAAACGGTGGAGGTGCTGCTCGACGTGCTCGAGGAGATCACCATCGGAGTGTCGACGATAGACGCGGAGTAAAAATATGCCTGATGTAACTTATGTTCTGAAAGAAAAAAAACAGCTGACCCGAGACGTTTATGAGCTTATTTTCGAAGGAGATACAAGCTCCTTTAACGCTCCCGGACAGTTTGTGAATATTGCGCTGGAAGGCTTTTACTTGCGCAGACCCATTTCGGTGTGCGATATTTCCGACGGGCTTCTCACGCTTATAATTCGCCGAGTGGGTGCGGGCACAAGAAAGCTTTGCGCTTCCGAACTCGGCAGCAAATACGATATGCTCACTGCTCTCGGCAACGGCTTCGATATTGAAAAAGCACCGAAAAAATGTATTGTTGCGGGCGGCGGCGTGGGCGCTCCTCCCATGTACTGTCTTGCGAAAAAACTCATGGAAAGCGGGCGAGAGGTATATGCCGCTTTGGGTTTCAACACTGCCGATGATGTATTTTACTCCCGCGAATTCGCGGATGTTTGTACTCATACCGAAATAGCCACTGTAGACGGGAGTTTTGGAACAAAGGGTTTTGTTACCGATATTATAGCCATGGCGCAAAGCGGTTACGAATACGTATTTGCCTGCGGTCCCGAGGCTATGCTGAAGGCTGTGTACGATATGCCTCGCATCTCGGACGGACAGTTCAGCTTTGAAGAGCGCATGGGCTGCGGCTTCGGCGCGTGTATGGGCTGCACCTGTAAGACCAAATACGGATATAAACGAA
This sequence comes from uncultured Lachnospiraceae bacterium, assembly GCA_964439075.1. Taxonomy (GTDB): domain Bacteria; phylum Bacillota; class Clostridia; order Eubacteriales; family Anaerofustaceae; genus CAYTMY01. The sequence continues at coordinate 11,767 of CAYTMY010000017.1, forward strand.
TATGCACCGACGGTCCCGTGCTTTTTAAGGAGGAGATAATATGGTAAATTTAGGCGTCGATATTGCCGGAGTTCGCCTTGACAATCCTGTTATAGCCGCAAGCGGAACCTTCGGTTACGGCAAGGAATTTGCACGTCTTTACGATATAAATATGTTGGGAAGCTTTTCTTTTAAGGGAACAACTTTAAACGAGCGTTTCGGCAACGAGACACCGCGCATTGCGGAGACTCCCTCGGGTATGCTAAATGCAGTCGGGCTTCAAAATCCGGGTATCGGGCACGTAATGAAAAATGAGCTTGCCGAGATAAGTAAAATATACAAAAAACCCGTGATAGCGAACATAAGCGGGTTTTCCGTCGAAGAGTATGTTACGTGCTGCAAAACGATAGACAAAGCGCCGCAGGTAGGTATAATAGAGGTGAACATAAGCTGTCCGAACGTGCATTGCGGCGGTATGAGCTTCGGTACATCCGCAGAAAGCGCGGCGGAAATAACAAAAGCTGTGAAAGCGGTGTGTACAAAGCCCGTATTTATGAAGCTCACTCCGAACGTGACTGATATCGTATCCGTGGCAAAAGCGTGCGAAGAGGCGGGTGCGGACGGTATAAGCATGATAAATACGCTTCTGGGAATGCGTATAGACATAA
>CAYTMY010000018.1:0-3370 GCA_964439075.1 uncultured Lachnospiraceae bacterium
TCGATCGCAACAGTCTCTTCATTGAGCGAGTGATATGTTTTGGATATTTCTTTCAGTTCGATCAAAGGCTGCATGTCGTTTCCTTTCTAATCCATAAACTTTGTAAATACGAGCTTATCGTAGTCAACCTGCTCTTTAAGCTCACCGGCTTCTTTTATGATATCTTGTAATAAATCGAAAGATTCCTTCGAAAAATAAGTGTTTTGCGCGTATGCCCCAACCGATTTGTATCGATCAATGGCCTTGGCAAGGTCTTTTGTATCAGTATCGGGGAAGAAGGAAGCGATAGCTTCGGCGATTTCTTCCGAAGTGCTTTCTAAAACAAATTTCTGACCTTTCTTGACGGCCTTTGAAAAACTTTCGATGATATCCGGATTTTTATCTATATAACTTTTTTTTGCATTGAATGCGGTATATGGTATCCTGCCGCTTTTTTCGCCAAGGGACATAACAACATAACCTTTGTTTTCATTTGCTATCGATGTTGCAGCCGGTTCGAACAGCGATACATAATCGCCGTTACCTCCTATAAAAGCGCCTGCCATGGCATTAAACGCAACGGAAGTGTCCACGTACACGTCTTCTCCGGGCATAAGACCGTTGTTCTTTAATATCCATTCGAGCACCATTACCGGCATTCCGCCTTTGCGACCGGCAATAATATGACTTCCCTTCAAATCTTCTATTTTAAAATCATCGACAGGATCTCTTGATAGAAGGAATGAACCGTCGCACTGAGTGAGCTGCGCAAACGTCAATGCGTAATCTTCGTTGCCTTGACTGTAGACGTAAAACGTTGCTTCGGGACCGCACAAACCTATGTCGGCGTCTCCGCTTAGTACGGCAGCCATTGTCTTATCTGCTCCGCCTCCGTTAGTGAGCTCAATATTCAAGCCCTCTTCTTCAAAATACCCCAAAGAAATTGCCGCGTATTGAGGTGCGTAAAATACCGAATGTGTAACTTCATTTACTTTGACGGTTTTTAAATCATTGCTTTTACAGCCTGAAAAACATAAAACGACGCAAATAAAAGCAGTCAGAATAAATAGAATAAATTTTCTCATTTTTTACTCCTTTCTTTTTCTGTTCGATTCATTACGATGAATCGGATTTCGTTTTATATTATTCAGCGTTTTGCCGAAAGTGAAAAAAAATGCAAATAGGAATGCAGTGGTACAAAACGACAAAATAGACGGCGCCAAACTGTATAATTCCAAGTGAAGAGGAGCCGATGTATATATACGGGGAGGAATTCATCTTAATCAATTTGACTGCGAATTTTTGCATAGCATACAGCGTTCTTGTAAATATGCAAACCGACAAAAAAATATTGCGAGCCTTTTTTTCCGCTATTTCGGGCGTAATGATTTCAATTGCTCTACTGTATACGGAAAACATAAATGCAGGCATACCCTTGAAAATTGCGGCAAGCTTTCTTATGAGTCTCCCGTTGTTATTTCCTCATATTACGTTAAAATCGCTTTTTTTATCGGCATTGTTGATGATAGCTTCATCGGGCGTTTGTTCGGGATGCATAATGCTTATTTCGAGCAATTTAAGGGAGCCTCTGAGCGTGTATGCATTCAATGAAGTCTCGGTTTTTTCGGGATTGCTGGCAGGTTGCATACTGAATATAAGCTTATTCGCTTTTCTGAGAAAAACAATGTTTTATAAAACAGGAATAAGGTTGTGTTGTATAAAATGCAAAGAGAGGTCTATGGCAAATATAAGGCTGCTTGCGGATACAGGTAATTTAGCAAGTGACGACGCAGGCAATTCAATAATCTTTTTGAGCACCGAATGTTTTAAATCTCTGACGGGAATCAACAGGTTCTCGGTTTCCGGTTATGAGGAATATAAGCGCTTTTACGAAAGATTACCCGATGATGAAAAAGTTCGTGTGAATATTAAAAAGATAGCTACTCTTACTTCAACGGATTACAAAATTTTATACAAAGCGGATTTACTGGTTTTCGAAAACGGTAAACATGTGCATTGTCCGGTGCTCACTTATTCCGAACATTTGAACGGGCAAAAATACAACGGCATATTTAATCCTTATAAAATCGAAGAAAGGGGTTGAGGGAAATGGGTATATGTATGATGCTCAAAAAAATATCTAAATTTATTGCGAAGGAGGATTCTTGCGTTTACTATATATCGACTTACGATTCTTTGCCAATGCAGCTTGAAAAACAAAAAGAAGCTTATTATATCGAACGTCTCGGATCGGATGATCCTGAGGCGAAGAATATGCTGATCGAGCATAACTTGCGGTTGGCCGTGTATATTGCGCGTAAATTTGAGAACAATATCAACAATTTGGAGGATCTGATATCAATAGGAACGATAGGGCTTATCAAGGCTGTCAATACATATAAAAGCGATAAGCAGATAAAACTTGCAACTTACGCCTCTAAATGCATCGAAAACGAGATTTTGATGTATCTGCGAAAAGTGAGTCGCAGGAGAAATGAAATTTCATTGGATGAACCGCTCAATACCGATTGGGACGGTAACGAATTGCTTCTGAGCGATATAATAAGCTCAACGGAGGATGATGTATCTAGCAATCTGGAAAAAGAGAGCGAAATTTCTCTCTTAAATGTAGCTATAAATGCACTAAATGAACAAGAACGTGTTATTATAAATATGCGTTTCGGCGTAAACGGCAAAAAAAGGTTGACACAAAAAGAAGTTGCGGATAATATGCATATATCGCAGTCGTATATTTCCCGTTTGTAGAAGAGAATAGTGTATAACCTTAAAAGAGAAATGCAAAAGCAAATACATTAGCCGACGCGCATAAATAATATGGTGAAAAAAATATCAAGCAGCAGTAAACGTAAAACCAAGAAAAAAAATAAAAAGAGCAATGTGTATAATATTGTTATTGCCGTATGTGTCGTTGTAATGCTCGTTGCCGGAGTTCTTGCTTTGAAGGATATTATACCGAGAATAAAAGCTTCAAAGGAGATAAATTTACTTCGGGATATAAAGCCTGTTTCGGACGATATTTTGGCGCAAAACGATATGAATTACAATAAGCTGAAAGAGATTAACAACGATTATATCTTTTGGCTGAGAATCGACGATACGCAAATAGATCTGCCAGTTGTTCAGACTGACGATAATGATTATTATCTTACATGGACGTTTCAGGACGAATATAACGACGCAGGGACTTTATTTCTCGATTATAGAAATACTCCGAGTTTGACAGATCAAAATTCCGTAATTTACGGTCATGCACGCCTGGACGGCACAATGTTCGGCGGTTTGAAAAAATTTAAGGATCAGTCATATTATGAGACGCATCCTTTTGTAGAGGTATTGACGAAAGACAGCATATATTATTATCAGATATTCA
>CAYTMY010000018.1:3380-12337 GCA_964439075.1 uncultured Lachnospiraceae bacterium
GAATGTACTTGATGCAACTTATGATTACAGGAGTCCTTCTTACGGAGAGGCTTTTAGGGGCTTCATCAATAATATACGCTCAAGTTCATACATAACTTCAAGCGTAACTGTGGATGAAAACAGCCGAATAATGACTTTATCAACATGCACAACATCTGAACAAGATATGAGACTGGTGGTTTTTGCAGTCCTGTTAAATGCGGATGGAAGTCAGTTGGATTTGAGCGTTATACCGATTTAGCGCGGTGATTTAAGTAATCGGGAAAAAAGACTTGATATCTAATCGAATGATGATATAATATTATGAACGAAAGAGGTGAATACATTGAACGCAGATACTTTGATCGCAACCAAAAAAGAGCTCAGAAAATTACAGAATCGTTTGGGACGTGAGCTTGCAATGGGAAAATATAAGGATACTCTGAAAATTCAAGAACTTAAAAAAGAGATAAAAATCAAAAAAGTTCAGATAGGCGATATAACCAAAGCTATGATTTTGCAGATATCGGCATAATTGCGTCGTTTACTGTGAATCCGCATAGATTATTGCGGAAATTCAGTGTCAAAACAAGCTCAATATACAATTGAGCTTGTTCTTTATAAAAAATGATACGGAGAAACAATCATGGATAAAATAAAATTGTTCAATAAAATCGATCCGCAGGGGCTTGAACGACTTCCGGAAAATTTTACTATCACAGAAAATGACGATTATGACGGCATAATCCTTCGCAGCTATACGATGACGGAGGCGGAATTGACGGACAATCTTTATGCCGTTGCAAGAGCCGGTGCGGGAGTTAACAATATACCTACCGAGCTTTACGCACAAAAGGGTGTGGTGGTATTCAATACACCCGGAGCAAACGCAAACGCCGTAAAAGAACTCACTATTTTGGGAGTGCTGCTCTCCGCCAGAAAGACGGTTGCGGGTATTGAATGGCTGCGTGGTGAAAAAGACAGTGACGTCGTTATAGAAAAAGAAGTTGAGAGCAAAAAATCCGCTTTTGCAGGACCCGAACTTTTAGGTAAAAAGGTCGGCGTTGTGGGTCTTGGCGCTATCGGAGCAAAGGTAGCAAATGTTCTCACAGCTATGGAAATGCAGGTATACGGGTACGATCCTTATATGTCTGTTGAAGCCGCATGGATGCTTGACAGCAGCGTAAAGAGAGTGGATACGGTCGATTGGCTTTTCGAAAATTGCGATTTTATCTCCTTGCATCTTCCTCTTATTGATAAAACGAAGAAAATGGTCGATAAAGAGTTGCTTGCAAATGCAAAAGACGGCATAAACATCATAAATTTCGCAAGGGGAGGGCTTGTGGATGACGACGCCGTTATCGAAGCGGTCAAATCGGGGAAAATCGGTTGCTATGTGACAGACTTTCCGAACAATAAGCTTTTGGGTTACGATAATATAATAACCATTCCTCATTTGGGAGCTTCCACGCCCGAATCGGAAACAAATTGTGCAATAATGGCGGCCGAGGAAATATCCGACTATCTGATAAACGGAAATATCAAAAATTCCGTAAACTATCCCAAGAGCAATATGGGCAATATTACGGATTATCCGAGAATCACAATCAATCATAAAAATATTCCCAACATGGTAGGGCAAATAACGGCTACATTGGGTAAAAACAGCATAAATATTTCCAACATGATAAATAACAGTAAGGGCGACTTCGCATATACGATGATAGAGTGTGACGGAGCGGTTCCCGATAGTGCACTTAAAGATTTGAAAGAGATAGAAGGCGTACTGAAAGTCAGGAAATTGGAAAAATAAATGTCAAAAGTAATTGTTGTGGGAGGCGGCGCGTCCGGAATGGCGGCCGCCTTTGCGGCTTCTCGGAACGGAAATGAAGTCGTGCTGTTGGAGAGGAACGAAAAGCTCGGTAAAAAAATATACATAACAGGAAAAGGACGTTGCAACTATACCAACAGTTGCGATGTCGCTGATTTTTTTGAAAATATCTTTGAAAATAAACGCTTTGCGTACAGCGCTGTATACTCTTTTGATTCGGTTGCATTAAACGATCTTTTGGAACAAACGGGCTTTAAAGGAAAGACCGAAAGAGGTAGTAGGATGTTTCCTGTATCAGACAAAGCCTCCGACGTTACAAAAGCGTTTTTTTCTTTGCTGAAAAACAACGGCGTTGAAATAAAATATAATACGTATGTATCTTCTTTAAAAATACGTGGCGGAATTATAACAGGTGTGGAAATAAACGGCAGAGAACATATCAGTGCCGACAATGTCATACTGTGCTGTGGTGGAAAAAGCTACCCTACAACAGGTTCCGATGGAAACGGATATGCGTTGGCAAGGCAGGCGGGGCATACCGTAAGCCGTCTTTATCCTGCGTTGTGCGGAATGATGACAAAGGAAAAGTGGGTAGGCGAGCTTGCCGGTTTGGGACTTAAAAATGTAAACGTGACATTGTCAGACGGAAGCCGCCAAATAAAAAGCGAATTCGGCGAATTGTTGTTTACGCATAACGGAATAAGCGGACCGACGGTGCTGAGCCTAAGCTGCTATTGCCGAGACATTAGCAACTTGCGTGTGACTATCGACTTAAAGCCCGCGCTCAGCGAAAAGCAGCTTGATATGCGAATATTAAGAGATTTTGAAGAGGAAAAAAACAAGGATTTTAAAAACAGCCTTAACAAATTATTACCGCTTTCTCTTGCAAAAAAAATTACAGAACTTTCGGGTATCCCTTCGGATAAAAAAATAAATCAGATAACGGCGGAAGAAAGAAAACACATCGCGGAACTTTTAAAAGGGCTTGAACTCAACATTGCTTCGTTGTGCGGGTTTAATGAAGCCATAATCACGTCTGGCGGCGTTGCCGTGGAGGAGATTGATCCTTCGACGATGAAATCAAAAAAAATGCAAGGGCTTTCTTTTGCGGGAGAAATGTTGGCTCTGCACGCTTTTACGGGCGGTTTTAATTTGCAGCTTGCGTTTTCTACGGGATATCTGGCAGGTCAAAGCGTTTAAAAATCAAAAATCGGCATATACTTAATAGTATGAAAAGACCGATAGAAAAAGTTATGCTGTCATTAATAAGTATATGCGTGCTTGCACTGGTATCTGCCAATGTTTTAAGGAAGTTTGAGGTAATTAACGTACTCAGTGATAATGCAAGCGCAGGCGGTGTTTATTATAAAGATTCGGATATATTCAATGAGCCGAGATATATCACCATAGGTCTTATCGGCTGTGCGCCCACTGTTTTGCTTTTGAACGGAGAGCCGATATGCTCAATGACTATGGACGGCGATTACGCTGTCGTAAAAGTTTATGACGGCGATGTGCTTTCGGCGGATCTGAGGGATATCGAGAATGAAATAACCGTAAACGTAGTAGAAACTTCGGAGGGCATGTCTTATCCGTTGTGCGGAACAAAACGCTTTGTCAGCGGGGGTATCGAAACATTGTTTCGTGTGGAATGCGAATAATATTTATGGTATTTGTTTTGTAAGCGTTCTATAATATAATATAATACTTAGAGTTTTTATATTAATTAAAGTAATCGGAGATTCCAATGAGCTCTAACGGCAACAAAGCAACGATTCAGGTGGCTATAGACGGTCCTGCGGGAGCGGGTAAAAGCAGTGTTGCAAAAGAAATATCAAAAAAGCTCGGTATATTATATCTTGACACAGGTGCGATGTACCGCGCTTTTGCTTATCATGTCTATAAAAGCGGCTTTGACAAAACCGCAGACGACGCGCTTTTGCTGAAATTGTTCGAGACATTTGAATTGGAGTTCATGGAGGATAAATTGTATCTGAACGGTGTCGATATCACTTCCGATATCCGAACTCCCGATATCGATAAAAAAGTGTCTGAATTTGCGGGGAATTCTCTAGTAAGAAAAAATATGGTGAAATTACAACAGCGAATTGCAGATTCCGTGAGTATAGTAATGGAAGGCAGAGATATTTGCAGTGTTGTCCTTCCCAATGCGAAGTATAAATTCTATTTGGACGCCAATGTAGACGAAAGAGCGAGAAGAAGATACGAACAAAATCTGCAAAAGGGCGTATCTGCAGACTTCGAAACAATAAAAAACGATATTATCCGAAGAGACAAAGTCGATTCCGGCAGAGAAGCAGACCCGCTGCGCATAGCAGAAGACGCTTTGTTATTGGATTCGTCCGATATGTCTTTTGATGAAGTCGTAGCTTTTATATTGCGGAAAATAGGTTCGGATGGTATAAAAACAAATGTATAAATTAGTCAGAGCGATCGGACGATTGTACCTTAGAATAATTGTCGGGTTTTCTTGTAAGGGACAGGAAAATATCCCCGTGGAAGGACCTGCTATAATATGTTCAAATCACATACATCTGTTTGACCCATTGAGTATATGCGTGTGTACGAAACGCATAATAACCTATCTTGCGAAAAAAGAGCTTTTTGCGTCAAAAATATCCAAATGGTTTTTCAGCTCTTGCTATGCCATACCGGTCAGCAGAGACGGAAATGATGCATATTCCTTAAAAAAATCACTGGAAGTTATAAAGAAAAACGAATTACTGGGACTTTTTCCCGAAGGTACAAGAGAAAAAGATGCTATAGCTTTAAAGTTTAAAGCGGGAGTGAGCATGTTGGCTACGAAAACGGAAGTTCCCGTTATACCTGTTTTCATTTCGGGAAGTTATAGATTTAACGGTAAATTGAAGGTGATTATCGGCAAAGCGATAGACTTGAGAGAATACTACGGCAAAAAATTGACGTCTCAGGAGTATTCGTACATATCGAACGAGATCGTCGCAAAAAAGATATTTGAGCTTAAGGAATGTGTTTGATTCAATGGTGATAATTAAGGCTGAAAGCGCCGGTTTTTGTTTTGGAGTGAGCAACGCTGTTGACAAAGCGCTTGGCGCTACACATGAATTTATATCTGACAGCATATATTCTTACGGAGAACTTATACACAATCCATTTGTTGTGAAACAGCTTTCCGATGCGGGTATACGGGCGGTCGATTCCGTCGACGAGATAGAGAATGGAATTTTGATTATACGCTCGCATGGAGCAGCTCCGTCGGTTTACGAAAAAGCACTCGAAAAAGGTATTGCGATAATCGATGCGACTTGCCCTTATGTAAAATCAATACAAAATAAAGTTGAAAAATATCATAAAAAAGGTTATACTATTATAATTGTGGGAGATGAGAAACATCCCGAGGTCATCGGAATAAATGGGTGGTGCGAAAATAAAGCGCTCATCGTCGGTTCTGCCGAGGACATGAAAAAGCATACGCCGTTAAATAAGGACGTTTGTGTTGTTTCTCAAACTACCATCCTGAAAAGCCTGTTTGACGAGGTATGCTCGGAAATAAAAAAAATATCTCCGAACGCTATTGTGTTCAATACCATTTGTTCCACTACATCGCTAAGGCAGCAGGAAACCGAGAAAATAGCTAAAAAAGCAGACGCTATGATAGTTATCGGAGGTTTTGCGAGTTCCAATACGAAAAAACTCGCAGATATATGCAGGCAAAACTGCAAAAGAGTAAAACAAGTTGAATCGGCGGAAGAATTGGAGCCGCTTGATTTCGAAGGTGCCCGGGTGGTGGGCATAACAGCTGGGGCATCGACGCCGGAGCAGATCATATTGGAGGTAGTTCAGAAAATGGAGAACTCAATGGAAAACCTGGAAAAGTCGTTAGACGATTTCAAAAGACTTAAAGTAGGGGATATAGTAAAGGGGAAGATAATATCCGTAAATGAAGACGAAGTTTACGTTGATATCAGCTATAAATCCGACGGCATAATCAAAAAAGCCGATTTCCTCATGGACCTATACACCGATTTACCCTCGACGGTAGCCGTAGGCGATGAGGTTGAAGCCATGATTACGGATATGAACGACGGTATCGGTAATGTTGTCCTCTCGAAGATCAAGGTCGACGAGATTGCAGCTATGAAAATCACGGAAGAGAAGTTCACCGCAAAAGAAACTTTGAATGGCAAAATAGTCAAGGTAGTCAAGGGCGGTTTTATAGTAGATATCGGTTTCACAAAAGTATTTATGCCGGCGTATCAATATGCATTGAAGTATGTGGAGGACATAAATGCTCTTCTCGGTAAAGAAGTCGAGGGCAGGATCATCGAATTCGATAAAGACAAAAACAAGATAATCTTTTCCAGAAGAGTTTTGCTTCAGGAAGCGCTCGATAAGAAGCGCGCGGAAGACGCAGAAAAAAGAGAAGCGGCCATGTCAGCTCTTGATTTGGGTACAGTGGTAAACGCGCCCGTAAAAAATATAACGGACTTCGGTATTTTCCTTGACTTGAACGGTGTAGACGGGTTTGTGCATGTATCGGACCTTGCTTGGAGAAGAATAGGCAAGCCCCAAAGCTTTTGCAAAGTAGGCGACGTACTGGAAGCCAAAGTTACCGAAATAGACAGAGAAAACAATAAGGTAAAGCTTTCGGTCAAGGAAATGACGGAGGAGCCTTGGTCTGTATTTTCTAAACAGTATAAGGTTGGCGCTACAGCAGAAGGTGCAGTAAAGTCTATAACTAAATTCGGTGCGTTTGCGGAAATTATTCCCGGAGTAGAAGGACTTATTCATATTTCGAATTTATCATACGACAAGGTTGACAGCGTTGAAAGCGTGCTGAAAGTAGGCGATACCGTTAAATTCAAGATAATGGATATCGACAACGAAAAGAGAAAGATCGGATTGAGCGTAAAGGATCTTTCGGAGCCGCCTAAGAGAAAAGTAGAACAGAACAAGCTTTTCTATAAAGAGGACAGTATGGCGTCAATGGAGGAAGCTTTTAAGAACTATTTAAAATAACAGAAAAATCCATCGGTTGAACCCGATGGATTTTTTATGATTATTACTCTGAAATATTTCTAACTAATCAAATATGCCCTGTCATTTTTGACGGGGCATTGTTATTTCAATTACATAGTCAACGGTAAAACTTACAGCGTATTTATAATATTGGCAAGCGCTGCTTTACCTACGCTGCCGACCTGCTGTGCGGCAACCTGACCGTTTTTGAAAAATATGAAGGTCGGTATGCTCATAACTCTGTAATTTGCGGCAAGCGAGGGTTGTTCGTCTATATTTATTTTGCAGATTTTGACCTTTTGGTCATAATCATCAGCCAATTCATCAACAACAGGGGACATTGCCTTGCAGGGACCGCACCATTCCGCCCAAAAATCCACCATAACGGGTATCTCGCATTTTGCGACTTCTTCATCAAAATTTTCTGCTGTAACAGTTACTATTTTATCGTTAGCCATATATTCCTCCGAATCAATAAATTTATTTTATTATACCACTTTATCTGTTGATTATGCAACATGAAGCGACAAGAATAAAAAAGGTATTTATATGTTCTAAACCTTTTAAAAAAAACATAAAAGTGTTATCCTTTTAATAATTGTCTATTTATTATGTTTATTGAGAGGTTAGTAATGAAAATCGGTATTGTAGGACTTCCGAATGTCGGTAAAAGCACCATATTCAATGCGCTGACGCAAGCATCCGTTGAGGCGGAAAACTATCCGTTTTGCACGATAGATCCGAATGTGGGCGTCGTTGCTGTGCCCGATGAAAGACTTGATGTTCTCAGCAAAATGTATGATACGCACAAAGAAGTGCCTACCACCGTGGAATTTGTCGATATAGCGGGGCTTGTCAAAAATGCGGGTAAGGGTGAAGGTTTGGGCAACAGATTTCTTTCGCATATTCGCAACGTCAATGCGATACTTGAAATAGTTCGCTGTTTTGAGGACGACAATATAACGCATGTTGACGGAAGTATCGATCCCGTTCGTGATGTGGAAACAATAAACTACGAATTGATTTTTTCAGACATAGAGACTGTTGAGAAAAGAATCGCCGGTGTGCAAAAAACAGCGCAGCACGGTAATAAAGAGGATAAGGCTGTATATGATGTGCTTCTAAAGGCAAAAGAGATGCTGGAAGCGGGCAAATTCATTGAGATTGATGAATTTGACAAGGAAGAAAAGAGTATTTTATTGGCGCAGGATCTTTTGACGACAAAAAATATCATGTACGCTGCCAATGTCAGCGAAAACGATGCGGCGACAGGTAACAGCTATACCGAAGCTCTTGCAGCGTATTTGTCCGAGAAGTATCCCGCATCGGAAATGATTGTTTTATCCGCAAAAATAGAGGCGGAAATAGCACAGCTGGACGATGAGGAAAAAGAGATGTTTTTTTCGGAACTGGGGTTGGAAATGTCGGGTATTGAAAAGGTTATCAAATGCGGCTGCAAAATGCTGGATTTAATAGTTTATTTTACCGCAGGCAAAAAAGAATGTAAAGCATGGCAGATAGAACGCGGCACAAAAGCGCCTCAGGCGGCAGGTAAAATACACAGTGATTTTGAAAAAGGCTTCATTCGTGCGGAGGTCACAAAATATGAAAAGCTCATTGAAGCGGGTAACGAAGTAAAGGCAAAAGAACTTGCTTACACCAGAATAGAAGGAAAAGACTACGTCATACAGGACGGCGACGTAGTTTATTTCAGATTCAATGTATAAATATTAATCGGGTCATTATATCTCAAGTGCACCGAATACTTTAGCTATCGATTCATTTATTATCATGTCCGCTTCTCTGTCGTAAGGAGTTGCGGATTTGTTTATTAATACAAGATTGTTCCCTTTATAGTAATTTATCAACCCCGCTGCAGGGTATACGTTCAGTGATGTTCCTCCGACTATAAGCACGTCGGCATTTTTTATATGATATACGGACTTTTCAAGTGTGCTATTGTCAAGAGATTCCTGATAGAGGACTACATCGGGTTTAATCACTCCTCCGCATAAGCATTTCGGTATGGGGGTGTTTTCAATGATGTAATCCACATCGTAAGACTTGTGGCATTTTGTACAGTAATTTCTGTAAACGTTTCCATGCAGTTCAAGAACATTTTTGCAGC
>CAYTMY010000019.1:0-6939 GCA_964439075.1 uncultured Lachnospiraceae bacterium
CCAAGATAATAGATAAAAAAATAAAAGAAAATCAATTTTCGAAGAGTATGCTCTCTTTTGACGACTTAGAAAAACTCAAGGAAAGTTTTCTTGACGTTCTTAACGGCGTGTACCACAACAGAGTGAAGTATCCTGGGCAGGAAAGTTTATGACGGAATATGAAAAGACGGTCGATATTGATAACAGAAGCTCAGCAGAGATTCCAAACGACGTATACGACGCCATACAAACTGCAGCAGACGCCGCAGCCTCCGAATTTGAATTAAACGGGGGATATGAACTGAGCGTTTCCATAGTTGATAAAAAGGAGATAAGAGAATTGAACGGGCGCTTTCGCGGCGTTGACAGCGTTACCGACGTGCTTTCGTTTCCTATGGAGGAGCAAGTTCCGAGCGGTGTAAATGTGTTGGGTGACGTTGTGATATGCTATGAGCGGGCGTGCGAGCAGGCTGAAGAATACCGCCACGGTCTTATGCGCGAAATATCGTATCTTACCGTACATTCTGTGCTGCATCTTATGGGATTCGACCATATTACCGAAGAGGACAAAGCCGAGATGCGTACGGAGGAAAAGCTGATAATGAAAAAATTGGGGATATTCAAGGATGGTATGATAAATGACTGAAGGGTTTAAGTCCGGCTTTATAGCGGTTGCAGGCAGAACGAACGTAGGTAAGTCCACACTATTGAATGCGCTTGTGGGGCAGAAGGTCTCGATAGTGTCCGACAGACCTCAAACCACAAGAAATGTCATACGTCTTATTCGCACTACCGATGCATCGCAGATGGTCTTTTTGGATACACCCGGTTTTCATAAAGCCAAAAACAAGCTTGGACAGTACATGACCGATTCCGCTGGAGAATCGCTTTCGCAGGTGGATCTGATCCTTTTTTTGGTAGAGGAAGATATAGCGATAGGTCCCGGCGACAGGCGCCTCATAGATACGCTTTCCGAGCAAAGCGTTCCTGTCATACTGGTCATAAACAAAATTGATAAGCTTCCGCGGGAAGAAACACTGAAAAAGATAGATATGTACAAGGATTTCGGTTTTATTAATGAAATCGTTCCTGTTTCGGCATACAAAGGTGTAAATATTGATACTCTTGTAAAGGTAATAGAACAGTATCTACCCGAAGGACCTATGTTTTTTCCCGAGGATATGCTGACGGACCGCGCGGAAAGGTTTATAGTCGGAGAAATTGTGCGAGAAAAAATGCTGCGCTTTGTGAAGGAAGAAATACCGCACGGTACTGCCGTGGAAATAACCTCCATGAAGGAACGAAACTCTGCTTTTACCGATATAGAAGCGACGATATTCTGTGAGAAAAAGTCACACAAGGGGATAATAATAGGCAAAGACGGTGCCATGCTCAAAAAAATCGCTTCCTCCGCACGAAGAGATATGGAGAATTTATTGGGTTGCGGTGTAAACCTTTCGGTATGGGTCAAGGTTTTGGATGATTGGCGCGACAAGCCTATGAGTTTAAAGGAATTCGGCTACATAAAAGAGAAGGACATATAAAATGAGCGTAACATTTGAAATTGAAGCTCAGTGTTCACATACGGGAGCACGAGCCGGTATATTGCATACGCCTCACGGTGATATAAAGACCCCTGTTTATATGCCCGTTGGAACTAAAGCGACCGTAAAGGCGGTTTTGCCTGAAATGCTTAAACAGCATGGAACGCAAATACTGCTTTCAAACACATATCATCTTCATTTGAGACCGGGTGAGGACGTCGTGCAAAAAGCGGGCGGTCTGCATAAGTTTATGAACTGGGACAAGCCCATACTTACCGACAGCGGCGGATTCCAAGTGTTCAGTTTATCAAAAATAAAGACGGCAGCCGAATGTTCATTTCTCCCGAAGAGTCTATGAGGATACAAAACGCATTGGGCGCGGATATCATAATGGCGTTCGATGAATGCGTGCCCTACGGAGCAGATTTTGATTATACAAAGACTTCCTTGGATATGACGGTCGATTGGCTGAAAAAATGCGACAAGAGCCATTCAAATAAACAAATACAAGCTCTTTTCGGTATCATTCAGGGCGGCATGTTTAAAGAACTGAGAAGCGAATCGGTAGAGCGTACCTGCGAGGAACACACAGCGTCGCTCATGCCGCGTTTAAAGCCAAGGTATCTTATGGGGGCGGGAAGTTTTGATATTTTTGCGCGCGGTGTTGCATGCGGAATAGATATGTTCGATTGCGTAATGCAGACCAGAATGGCAAGAAACGGCACCGCGTTTACACGTTACGGCAGAATGAACCTCAAAAACGCACAGTATAAATATGACTACACTCCAATAGAAGATACATGTGATTGCTATACCTGCAAAAATTACACTCGGGCGTATTTAAGGCACCTTGTAACTTCGGGGGAAATACTTGCGGCAATGCTTTTGAGCATTCACAATATAGCGGAAAGCATTCGCTTTATGAGTGATATGAGGGAGTCTATAATAAATGATAATTTTACCGAATATAAGTGTAATTTTGAAAAGATGTGGTATAATCAATAGAAATCACATAAATTAAAAAAATAAGGAGAATATGTAGTAAAATGATTTTTGCAGCAATTAACTCTCAGGCGATATTTCTTATCGTAATTCTTATCGCGGTGTTCGCACTGCCGTATTTCACTATAAGCAAACCTCAGAAAAAGCAGCAGGAGCAAAGAAGAAACATGCTCAACGAGCTTAAAAAAGGTGACGAGATCATGACGGTAGGCGGCTTTATCGGCGTTATCGAAAAGGTTCTCAACGATTCTTTTGTTATTAAAATGAACCCCGATAACATAAAACTCGAAATAAGAAAAGATTCGATCCTCAAAAAAATGGAAGAGGAAGTTGCGGCTGTTCCCGAAGAAGACGAATATGACGTTATCGTAGATGACGACGTTGAAGAAGAAGTTAAGGAAAAAGAAACCAAGTAATATAAATAAATGAATTTACTCTTAAATTCCGATGTGTTGAAAACGGTTTTTGTATGGAGCTTGATAATGTCGTTGGGATGGCTCATATTGGTGATAATCTCTTTAACTAATAAAAAAGCAAGCTCATGCATTACCGTTTCCGGTGCACCGTCAAACTCAGAACTGCTCAAATATCCGGATAAAAAAATAAAAAAACCGATTACTCCGAGTACCTTTACTGCAATCGGAGTTTTTGGTTTTCTTTGCGTATTCGGAGCCTGTGGGCTTGCCATAATGAATTCGGGGCTTCCTGTTTTGGCTTATATTACTATAAGCCTATGTTTCGGACTTGCCGCCGAAGTTGCCCTAAGCATGCTAAAGTATGCTCATGATATAAGAAAACGTGAAGATATAGTGTTTGTGCCGCGTACTGTGGGACTGAGCGGCGTGGTATATAAAAATATCCCTGCCAATAAAGCGGGATTCGGATATATCAGATTGATTGTAAACAGCATACCGGTACAGATAAAGGCAAAGAGCGTTGATGAGGTCATACTTACATCGGGCACTATTGTAAAAATACTGTATGCTGACAGCGACAATGTAGTTGTGGTTGAGAGAAGCATATTATAAAACCGGAAGACTATATTTTGATCCCTAGCATAAGCTAAGGTGGGTTATCTGCTTTGAATTTTTGTCTTCCACTGCAACGAGGCATGACATCCACACAAAGACTCGAAATCCCTTTGAAAAAATGTAGGTTCAAAATATTTTGTGTCTTCCGGTAATCTATATTATACCCCAAAAGGGGATAATATACAATAAATTACATTTTAGGTTTTTATTTCTCTTCGTTTCCTCCCGTTGCTATAGATATATTCGAGAGTTCACAGCCCGTGTTTTTTGATATAATATCTTGTATTTGCACAGCCTGTTGCGCGTTGAGTTCAGCCGATAGAATTACAGCGTTTACATATCCCTCATGGATAAACACGACACAATCCTCAAATCCTTTGGATTTTATTTGGTTTTCGATAAGAAGCTCCGTTTCGCTCAGTTTTAACAGCTCCACCATACTGCTTTGAGCTTCTTGTACGCTTTGGGTATCTTCCTTAGATTCGGCTATACCTTTAAGAGTATCTATATTTTCGCTTCTCGTGCTTTCTCTTTGAAGTCTGTATTCCTCAAAAAATTCTTTTGAAACGCTTTTGCTTCCGTTCATGACCTCTTCTTCGCTTGCCGCATTGACGAGCGTGGCATTTTGCGGCGCCTGCTGTTCGCCTACCGGAGTAAGGTCGTTAAAATATGTGTAATTAACATAACTTATTCCCAAAAGCAAAGCGACCAACACTATAAGTAAAATATTCTTTTTTTTGATTTTATTTAAGAATGACATGATAAACCTCCAAACAATTTATTCTTTCGGAAGAACGACGATCTTGTGTGCACTCACTCCGAGAGAAGTTTTGACTGCGTTTATAATATAGCTTTTTACCGCTGTATTCTCGGCGCCCTGAGCGACTATTACAACTCCCACGATTTGCGGATATTTATCGCTTACCGTGTAAGGAAAACTTCCCGCGGAATCCTTTACCATAACGGCGTCTTTCGACGTGCTTGTTTGAGTACTTGTTTTATCGGACATATCGTTTGTACTGCTTCCGCTTGTGTTTTCATTGAAAACGGGCGTTTCGGTTATTTCGCCTTCAAGCGTTATCATAACGTTAACTTGACCCACGCCCCGCACGTTTCGAAGTGTTTCTCTCAGTTGTGTTTCAAGCGCTGTCTTGTAGTTTTGGGAAGATATCTTTTGAGTATTCGGTTTTACGTTTGCCGCTTTCGAATAGCCCGATGAAACAAGGAGCAAAATAAGTGCTGCGAGACAAACGCCCACCACAATTTTGTCCTTTTTTTTCATCTCTTTAAAAAACGCCGTTATTTTTTTATTGGTAGGCTCCATTTTCATCCTCCGCCTGAAGCTCTGTAATATAGATATTAGCTTCATTCACGTCATAGAAGTCGTTTATTGTTTTTTTTAAATGATTTACATTTAACTTTTCATCAAGTTCTATATATACGGCTTTTATTCGCCCGAAATCGGAGCTTTCGTTATCTTCGTTTATATCAAAGTTTATCCGCCCTTTTAACTTGACTCCTTTATCATTCAGCTTTAGGATTAATGCGTCGCTGAGTTTATTTTTGTAGTTATCTATAAAATACGAATCAACGGAACCCTGCAATTCATACGATATATTGTCTTGTTTTATCGTGTCCACGTAGAATACGTTGCGCCCAAAGACGGCGTCATAACTTTCTCCCGTAAGCATTTGAAAAACCGGAAGTAAAATGGCGCATATAAAAACTATCGAAATTACGCTTTTGATATATTTGTTATATTTACCTGCCGGAGTTATAAATTCCGCTATCAATACAAACAACATGCACGCTATCAGGCTTGTCGGAATATTCTCCATTTTCACCTCATCATTATCATATAATTTCCGAAATAAATAAGTATTCCCGTTATTACAATAAACATCACTCCGCTTGCCGCTACGCAGGCCGTAATGAAAATGAGATAAGAAGCCGCCGAATCGACGACTTTTCCGATGCGTTCTTCTGCTATTGGCTGTATTATTATGCTGCAAAGCCTTAAAGAGAGATAGACACAGAACATTTTTACGACAGGAACAATAACTATGCAACAAATAAGCAAAACGCCTGCTATTCCAAAAGAATTTTTTATGATTAATAAAAAGCCGTTTACCGTATCTGCCGAGTCGGAAAGGAATCCTCCTATTACGGGAACAAGTGTGCTTACCGTGTATTTGGCGGTGCGCACGGCGGTACTGTCTACAGAAGAGGAAACAACTCCCTCCAAGCCGACTATAGCTCCGAACAGCGTAAAACAAGCACCGAGTATAAAATAACATGCTTTTTTTAAAAATTTACAAAGATATGATATGTTGACCGATTCCAAAAAATTATCCGCCATAGTCATTATAAAACCGAAAACCGATATCGGTATTACCACAGAGTTGATAAGGTAAGTCATAAGGTTTGTGAAAAAAAGCAGAGTGGGGCTTAACAGCGCCGATGTGCTTACACCACCGCTTGAAGCAATAAAAAACATAAGAAACGGTATGAAGGCATTCATAAACGATACAAGAGAGCTTATAACCTCCGAGGAGGAATCTATAGAGCCATAAAAAACGTTTACGAGAATTGCGCAAAGAGAAAGGAAAGCGGCGCAAAAGACGGCTGTTTTGATATTTTGATTCAAATATGATGACGTACTGTTAATGAGAACAGAGTAAAGTATGCACAAAACCAATATAGTTACTATCAGAGATACCAATCGTCTCATCTCATAAAGTACAAGGTCGCTTAACGTATCGCCAAAGTTTTTGAGCGATAATTTATAGTCGCCTTTTATAACCGCGCTTACAAAGCTCTTGATATCGGGATATCCCGTTATATCACTGAACATGCTTTCTTCGTCAAACAGCATAAGTTTTTCGGCATTTGTACCGTTATAAAATTCTTCAAACAGACCTTCGGCTGACTGGGCATCTTCGGCATAAACGCTGCCGGAAGCGAAAATAAAGCCACATGCTATTAAGACAGAGAAGGCAAACAGAATTTTTTTCATCGGCACACTTTCATAATAAAGAAGTAATATAATCGAAAAGACTCAGTATCAAAGGCAGACACAAATACAGAATTATAAAGCGTGAGGCCATATCTATTTTTGATGAAATAGTCTGCATTCCGCAATCCGTACATGCGTCTGAAGCGAATTGCGCTATGTACGCAGTGGCTATAACTTTAAGGACTATATTTATATGCTCACTGTTTATACTGCTGCCTTCCGTTATCGAACGTATCATGTTTATTACAGGGCTTATATAATTGCTGCACAGCGTCAGTATAATGATGCCCGCCGCCAGTGAAACGTATATGGAGTAATCGGTATTTTGTTTTGATATATAAACACCCACCATGCAGGCAAGTATACC
>CAYTMY010000019.1:6949-9021 GCA_964439075.1 uncultured Lachnospiraceae bacterium
CGATAGCCGCAATCCTTAAAATATCCATTCGGTTCAGTAAAGCTGAAAGGTGGTTTTTAAAGTAGTGAAAAAGCCGCCTATCATATCCACAACTATCAGTAAGACGATGATGACTCCCACTAAGGTTACGAATGTCGCTATATCATCACGACCGTTTTTTGTGAGTATCTGATTCAGCACCGTTATCACGATGCCTATGCCCGCTATTTTGAAAATAATATCTATATCCATATAGACCTCCTTATATAAACAGTATTATTATTAACAGCCCCAAAAGTCTTATCAGCTTGGAATAGAGCGTCCCTTTGTCTTTTATATCGGCATAGGCTTCGCCTTCGGCTTTTGCGATATCTGTCAGAGTAAGTTCGAGCAGCGCCGTGATATTAGCTCGTCCCTCGGTGCCCAAAGCCGCTGCGGTTGTATATAGAAGGGGTTTGAGTTCTTCGAATATCCCTTTTGAGTTGCTTGCGCAATCTTTAAAAATATCCTCTGTTGAACGCATATCGTTTGAAGTAAGCTTATTTGTAATTTCAAGAAATAAACTATCAAAGGGACAGTATTTTTCATCCGAGTAATTTGCTGTCATTTCGCTTAGTTTCACGGGATAGTTCTGTATTCGCTTAAGCATATCCGTTACAATGGCATTCAATGCTTTAAAGGCTTTATGTTTGCTTTTGTATGTGTTCTCCACGCGGAAAGATATGTACAAAAAACAAAGGAATACAGCGCATAGAGCTGTGGTTTTTATTGCTATGGACATATTGGCGTACAAGCGGAGTCGTAAATATTTTTTATATATATACCTTCTTTGGCTCTATCGATAAATATAAACCTTTCAAAACAATTTTCCGTGAGATCAACACGTCGCTTGAGCTCCTCCATACTTGAGGCATGAGCGGAAGAGATTACCTTCACCCCGCAGCAGGCAACCGTCTTAATAGCTGCCATATCCTCTTTGGTTCCTATTTCGTCGGTTATTATAACTTCCGGCGACATACTGCGCAGCGCCAACATCATGCCCGCACTCTTCGGACAATTGTCAAATACGTCGGTTCTGTTTCCTATATCGAGTTGTGCTATACCGCAGAAGGATGAAGCCAGCTCGCCCCGCTCGTCTATCAGCGATACTTTGTATGCATGCGGTATTCCTTCTCCATCACCTATTGCTCTGCAAATATCCCGCAGAAGAGTGGTTTTACCTTTGCCCGGCTCCGAAACGATAATGCAGGAACATATTTCTCCGTTGATGATGATATAAGGCAGAATTTTTTTGCACGCTCCTTTTATTTCACGTGCAATTCGCATATTTATGCTGCTGAATTCGTCTATTTTGCATATATTTTGTTCCTGTACGAACACCCTTCCGCTAAGACCGATGCGGTGACCTCCGCTGATAGTAATATAACCGCTTCGTATTTGATTTTCGTAGGCGTATAGAGAGTGTTCCGTAGCGTTGCTTAATACGTCTGAAATATCAGTTTGCGTTACCGTAAGCGGAAAGGATATCACTTTATCGGAGCAGACGACCTCTAAAGGTCTTCCTGCACGCATTCTTATTTCTTCGATAACAGAAGCTCCTATTTCGCTCTGCATTGCTTCTGTGCAGCGCTTGGGTATGAGGTTTACAGCTCTTGTCAGATAATCACTCATTGTTACTTCGGTTCCTTCTTTGTACATAACCATATAGCACTCGCAGGTAAAAAAATGTAAAATTCTATTTGTAAAAGTGAAAAATATCGTTAATGTGTTAATATAATGATACCGAAAATTAAAAACGGAAATGATATTATGGAAAAAACGATTATTAAGAACGATAAGTTACTCGGCATGCTTATACCAAAAGTAGACATGAAGCGGTATACAAGCTTTAAAACAGGCGGTTCGGCTGAATATATGACGTTTCCGGCTAATCTTGACGAAATGTCCTTTGTGATAAAAGCATTGAATGAAGAAAGTATACCGTATATGGTTATGGGCAGAGGTTCCAATCTGCTGGTTAGGGACGGCGGTATACCGGGCGCTGTGGTAAATACAGGCAAGCTTAAGGGCGTGAAAATATTGCCTGACGGATT
>CAYTMY010000019.1:9031-12262 GCA_964439075.1 uncultured Lachnospiraceae bacterium
CATATTGCGGAGCTCTTCTTACCGAAGCTTCTTATGCCGCTTACGATACGTCACAGGGAGGTATGGAGTTTTTGTCGGGTATTCCGGGAAGCGTAGGCGGCGGAGTTTATATGAACGCAGGCGCCTATGGAGCGGAAATAAAGGATATAATAGTCAGCGCGGATGTTTTGGATAAATACGGGAATATACATACTTTAACAAAAACCGAGCTGGGGCTTGATTACAGAAAGAGCATATTTACACAAAACAATGAAGACATAATAGTTTCAGCAGTCTTTTCTCTTTATAAAGAAGATCAACAGAATATAAAGACTGAGATAAAGAAATTAAATGCAGCGAGAAGAGAAAAACAACCCTTAAATTACCCAAGTGCGGGGAGTACCTTCAAACGTCCGCAAGGCAATTATGCAGCGAAACTGATAGAAGACAGCGGACTCAAGGGATGCCGTATAGGCGGAGCTATGGTGAGTGAAAAACATGCTGGTTTCATTATAAACTATGATAACGCCACCTCAAATGATATAATAAGTCTCATAGAGTACGTACGTGAAACGGTATACGACAAGTTTGCCGTAATGCTTGAAACCGAAGTAAAGATAGTAGGAAGGGATTAGCATGAATTACAGGGATTATCTGGGCGCAAAACAAGCATGCGAAAAGAAAATAACTATATATTCGATAAGTGTTTATATAATAACGCTCTTTGCATTGGCACAGGCAACGTTGCTCATAACCAAGGTTAATTTTTCTCTTACGCCTATCAACCTTATAATTGTGGAAAAACTGTACTCAATGGGATACAATATCAATTTAACAGGCAATATTGTATTTACAATATGCCTTTACGGCGCATTTGCATTGATCGTATTGAGTTTTATAGCGGGGAGTGTTTTGGTTGCGATGAGAAAAAAAACCGGAATAGCTTTCCACTATATAATAATTGCAGCAATATATATATTTGATGCGCTTTTATGCTTCGGTACGTCTGCTTTCATACAGTTGGGCGTTCACCTGTTTCTTATCGTATTTCTTATCTTGAGCTATAGGTCGGTAAAACTACTTGAAGTAATAAACAGCAACACGTGGGGATGATAACATAAAATGTGATATGAAAAGACAGGTCGCGAGACCTGCCTTTTTTTATGCGTATTCAGAGCTCATTATTTAATAAGCAAACAGAATTATAAGCAGCAGGAAGAAGAAAAGTAACGTGCCGGGATCGTCTCCCCAGATACCTATACTGTCAAAAAGTACGACGAGCAGCAAGAAGAACATAAGCAGGCTGTCGCAGCTGCAATCTCCAAAAAAATCACACATATATAGTTATCCTCCGTGGTTTTTTACATAAGAGATTTGGATTCCCTTCGCCATATAATACGCGATTAAGAAAAAAATGTGAAAAGAGTAAACAAATAAAAGTGAGTTCATATTATATAGTGTTAAGAGAGGTGATTAAAAATCGGTAACAAAGAATTGGACGATATCCAGTCCGTACTTAAAAAATTGAAAATATCGGAGGATGAAGCCGATAATCTCAGAGCAGAGGTTGAAAGACGCGGATTAAAAGGCGAAGTGGCTGATTTTGAAAAGAAGTATGCAAAACAACTCAATGAATATTTAAAATCGGCGGATATCAGAGAGGGTATGAGCAGGGAAGAAAAGGCAAAGGCTGTAATGGATATTCAAAGTAAGCTGAGTCCGGAACAGCAAAAACAGTTTAAAGCGGTGATGAGCGCTTTAAAGAATTATTTAAAGAAAAAATGAGGTGCATTGCATGAGCATGATTTCACAGTTATTGGGTAAGGACCCCGAACAGGCAAAGGAAAAACGTGAGAAGAAAAAAGAAAAGCTCGCATTAAGAAAAGCCAAAAAAAAGGAACAAAAGCAACAGCGTATGGCAAAACGCAAAGGCTCGCCAAGCCCTGAAAGTTCAGAGAATAAGTAACAGCGGAATAAAACGACAGATCTTCTGCGTAGAAGGTTATGCTTTATATTAAACGCTTACCTTCGGTACAGAGGGTCTTTTTTATTGTTTTTGAAAGGATAAAGTGATAAAATTTGTTCATAAAGAGAAAACGGAGATACAAACAACATGATTCTTGTAACGGGTGGCGCCGGTTTTATCGGAAGCAATACTTGTGTGGAGCTTATAAATGCGGGATATGAGGTCGCCGTGGCGGACGACCTTTCCAACAGCAAGCTTGAAGCAATAAGACGCGTGGAACTGATAACGACAAAAAACATTAAATTTTATAAAACCGATCTATGCGATATTTCAGAGTTGGAAAGCGCTTTTTCCGAAAACGAAATAACGGGCGTGATACATTTTGCGGGATATAAAGCGGTAGGAGAATCGGTGGCTGACCCTTTGAAATATTACAAAAATAATTTGGGGTCCACGATTGCCCTTTGCTCGCTCATGCAGAAGCATTCGGTCAAAAACATTGTATTCAGTTCATCTGCGACAGTTTACGGTAAAGAAAATCCTATTCCGTATAAAGAAGATATGCCTTACGGTACTCCAAGCAGCCCTTATGCGCAGACTAAAATTATGATAGAACAGATCCTTAAGGACTTAAACAGGTTTATCGGAATGAATGTATCTGTTCTCAGATATTTTAACCCTATCGGCGCTCATAAAAGCGGTCTTTTAGGAGAAGACCCCCTCGATATTCCCAACAATCTTTTTCCGTATGTCCTCAAAACAACTGTGGGAGAATATCCGTGCGTTAAGATTTACGGCAACGACTACGATACTCCGGATGGTACAGGCGTTAGGGATTATATACATGTAAGCGACCTTGCTTTGGGTCATGTGCTTGCCCTTAAAAAGCTCGAAGAGGAGGGCGGCATCCATATATATAATTTAGGAACGGGAAAAGGTTACAGCGTTCTGGATATTATAAACACTATGGCAGAGGTGTGCGGAAAGCCTATTGAGTATGAGTTCCGCCCCAGAAGAGCGGGCGACATTGATATGTTTTATGCCGATAATACCAAGGCCGCCGAAGAATTGGGTTTTAAACCATCGCGAGATATCAGACAAATGTGTGAAGACGGATGGAATTATATACAGCGTAACCCAAAGGGGCTGTAGAAATAAACAACGACCTTAAAAGAAAGAATAAACCAAAAGACTTCCTTTTGCATAATATGATTGCATGAAGGAGGTTTTTTCATGAGAAGAAAAAACACGGGTGAAAAAGTGGATACAAGTATATCCGCTTTTTA
>CAYTMY010000020.1:0-11871 GCA_964439075.1 uncultured Lachnospiraceae bacterium
AGCATATTCAACACAAGTGCTGTGCCTGTATTTGTTGGCGCTGAAATTCGGCAATCTTTCCAAGGCTGTAAGCGATGAAAAACTTCATGAGCTCAAAGAGGTTTGCCTCGCGCTGCCATCTCTTGCACAAAACGCGCTGTTCGATGAGGAAACGATAAAGGAAGTATCCAAAGCCTTCAAAAAAAGTACCGACGCTTTTTATATAGGAAGAGGACTGGACGCCGCAATATCGCTTGAAGGCTCGCTGAAAATGAAGGAGATATCCTACATACACGCAGAAGCATACCCTGCGGGAGAGCTGAAACACGGTCCTATCGCACTCATAGAAAAAGACACGCCCGTCGTCGCACTCTGCACACAAAGCGGTGAGCTCAGTGAAAAAACTCTGAGCAATATAAAAGAAGTGAACGCGCGCGGCGCTTTTACGATAGTCATTGCGAACAAAAGATTCCGCGGACTTGAGGGCGAAGTGGATAAGGTGATATACATAGACGACACATCCGACCCTGCCGAGGTGATACCCGCAGTAATAAAATTGCAGCTGCTTGCCTACTATACAGCAGTGGAAAAAGGCTGTGACGTAGACAAGCCGAGAAATTTGGCTAAGTCGGTAACGATAGAATAAACAAAATAAGAATAGTACCATCCATATTCATTACGTTAAAAACATATCAATTAAAAGACGGAAGATAATATATTATCTTCCGTCTTGATTTATTTGTTAAAAAAGAATTGATGAATCAGCGGTTAAAATATCCACGAACCGCTTAACGAAATCCACAAAGCCGCTACAACTATCCAAAGCAATGAGGCAGCAATACCGGATTTAACGGAATCACCGATTGTAAAATAACCTTTGGAATACGGTACGAGTGAAACCGGGTTGAGCGGCAGAATCGTTCCGTTTGAGGAAAACATCGCCACGGCAATGACCACTACCAACGGATTTACGCCGAGTCTTTCCGCCAGTATATAGACAGGAACCGCCAACATCGATATTATAGCCGGACCGTTAGGTATTATCGTAAGCAATGCCGTAACAACCAAAGACATTATTGCAATCAATGCAAAGAGACTGAGGTTTGATAAAGATGTGAATATGCTTTCAGTTGCCAAGGTGACCAGTCCCGAACCTATCAATACCGAACCAAGAGAGATAGTTGCCCCTTGCATTATCGGAATTTCCCAGTTCAATCTGCTAGAAAATTCTTTCCATGTAAAAACTTTTGTCCATGGTAAAAACAAAATACCCAAGCCAATGAAAGCCACCGTATTAACATTCAGAACTTTTATCCACGAACCCGCGATCCATGCGACGATTATTAACGCTACAATAGCGAAAACCAGTTTTTCATTGTGGAGTTCACTTTTGTAGTTTTTAAAATCTTTAATATATTCATCAAGCATTTCCTTGTTAAGGTCGGGAGCTTTAAAGAGAAGCGTTACCACAAACCACGCAAGCAATAATGCAATAAAAGAAACGGGAACACCTATACCCATCCACTGGACAAAAGTAATTTCCACACCATTATATGTCTTCAAAAGAGAAAGTGCCATTACGTTGACGGTAGACCCTGCCGGAGTAGCCGTGCCCCCTATCAATGATGCAATCGGCAAGCTTACCATGACCATTCTCTTGAAATTCTTTCTTACGTCATCTTCTTTTATTTGGTTGACAAATTCCGTTGCAAATCCAACGGCGAGCACAACAGCTGCTATATCGCTCATAACTGCGGATAAAACATAAGTAATCAACATGAAACAAAGAGTTATTTTTTTTGCGCCTGTGCCCGAAATTTTCAATAAGTTTGCAAGCATTTTTTGCGCAAACGATGTTTTCAGCAGAGCCATACCTATTCCCATAGATGGAATATAAAACCAGTTAGCGGCAATCGCTATACCTGAAAAAGACTCGTTGAGACTGGACGTCAAACCGAACAGATAAGCAATAAGCAGCACTAAAAAACTGGATATCGCAAGCGGTATCGGCTCAAAAATCCACAAAGTCAGAGCGAATAAAACCAAAAATATTGAACTGACCATCGGTTTTGTCAAAGCGCCTCCGCCCGGCACTATTATAGCAAGCGCTAAAAATATAACGGCTGCTGTTAAAGAGAGTATTTGTTTCCTATTAATTGAAAAAGTATTTTCCATTTAACTTTCCTTTCTTGCTTTATTGCATATTTAAATTTTTACGGAAATTATCCGATGAATAATCTGGCAAGCGCTTTCATTGCTTTCTCTATGCTTTCATCGGAATTTGCTTGCATAAATTCAACTGCTATTCTTCTGAGCAATTCTTTATTGTCCATTTTTTCTCCTTTATCGATAAATGCCGTATTCATGTACGAAATCATTTACAGCTTTAAGATTTTCACCTTTACCGTCAGCCGCTGTGAGCATAAACATATCTGTAGTGAATATGTATCCGCCTCCGGGTGCAACATCGTCTATCAGTCCCTTGGCACAATCGACACACTGCTGCTTTGTTCCGCTTTTAAGCAGACTTACAGGCATGCCTCCGGCGATACACATATTGCCGCCAAGTTCTTTTTTCACAAGTCTTATGTCGTCCCCCTCAAACAACCCAACCGTCAATCCATTCGGCAATTCTTTAAGATAGTCAAAAAGGTGCTCGTATTTTCTCTCGGAATAATACATGGCGGTCAAACCTTTTGAGCTCAGTGCATCTACTATCATTTTGAAAGAAGGAAGATATACCTTTTCAAAATCTTTTCTGTTTAAGAATTGAGGTAAATGCATTGGTATAAACACATATTTATTGTCCTTCGGCGTAATATTCGGTATGTAATCCAAACACAAGTTAACCAATGATATTCCCGCATCTCTCACATATTCCGGTTTTCTCTTAATGTCACCCAATATATCCGAAAAATCTCTGAGATAATCCAATATCATGTCGACGGGATTATACATTACCACCGCCCTATTCTGTACAATTCCGAATTCTTCTTTAGCGATATCGTCTTCTTGCTTATTTCTTTCAAAAGCAATGTTGATATCCTGCATTGCAACACGCAAATCGTTATATTTTTGCTCATCTTCTCTTCGAAATAAACCATATCGTCTTGGCAATACCTTATCTAATATAAAAGCATACGGATCTTTAATTAATTCTACATACTCTTCCCTCTCCATTATGGTAGTCGCATGAGGCTTTGTCTGTGAAATACCCTCGGAGTTGTATTCGTACACACCGCCATCCAAAATATCTATGGCGCTTTGAGGAAACATTTTCCCCGGGCGAGTAGAGCCAAGCACACTGTCCCAATAAAAATCAGTAAAAGTTTTTCTCACTATATTTTTATGTAGTTCAGGATCGTTGAAATAGTCTCTCGGTTTTTTGCCTGCATAATAATATGCCCAACTTGTAACCAGGCTGCCGACAGGAATTCGATCGGGCTGACGATTAGCAGTCGTAGTGACCCATCTTTTTAATCTTTCTTCGTATAATTTTCTTATTGTCTCTTCCATTCATCAGAATCCTTTCTTTTGGCTTATCGTAAAATTTAATTAATTTACGATAAAACGTGTATAATAATGCGCTTTAAGACGTTTATAAATATGGCTTTATACTAAGTTTACGGTCTTGTCAATCTTTTTTTGCATTTAATTAATGATTTGATTTTCTTTTCAATTTTAAGTATGAAGATCTGATATATTATTTATTTACTTTTTAATTTTATCTTAACAGTTTCGTAAAAAAATGATAATATTATAAACACAATGATGAAAAGGTAGAAAAGCATGACTCAAATAACAAAGGGGCAGACTACAAAAGAAAATATCATTAAGCAAGCGAAAAAAATGTTTTATGAATATGGTAATGCAAAAACCAGTTTGCAAAAACTTGCGGACGCCTCCGATATAAAACTTGGAACTCTTACATATCATTTTAAGACAAAAAACGATATTGTACGACAAATTTATTCGGAATTCTGCGATTCTATTTATAATTTCATAAACTCGGAAAACAGTGAGCAACACTATTATTATAAAGTTTGCTGTTTCAGCCTCATTTTTGACAGTATAGTATTTACTGACACAAACAACAGCAGATTTTACCATGAATGCATACAAAATGAATCCAATTACAGATATTTTATGGATTTTTTGAAAGCTTTTTATATTAATTGTTTAAAAAGTTTGAATATTCAGTTTACTGAAACTGATATAGATATTTTATTATTCAGTGATTTTGGTTTCAGAAGAGAAGTTACCATTAATTATCTTGAAGGAAACCTTGATATTAGTCAAGAACAGTTTCTGTATTATTTGATAAAAAACTTATCGAGACTCATGGGGATTGACAATATAATAATCGAGCAAAATATTTCAAGGGCATTTGATTATCTCAAAAATCACGATTTCTCATCTATCAAATTCTTAATATAGTCGTAACCATGATACTTTACGACATCATAATACGTTATCAATTAGATGGATTAAAAGCGCATTGCTTTTTAGTTTTCACCGCTTTTAACCACCGGAATTTTCAATTCGGGTTTCTCTTTTTTTCTGAGCAGCTTATAGGATAAAACGCACAGGCATACGCATAGAATATAGTATATCATATATCCCAAAGTGCTTCCGGTAAGGCTTTGAGAGACAACAGGTATCTCAAAGAGGAAATTCATCATATTGAAGCTCATGTGTATGAGTATCGGAACGAGAATATTTTCGAATTTGGCATACGCATAAGCAAGCAGCAGCCCCAAAAGAAACGTATAGCACATCTGAACAACGGAGGTGTAATGCAGCGCTCCGAACAAGAGCGCGGATATGACAATGGCATTTTTCTGCCCTATTGCATAACGGAAACGATTGAAGCACAAACCTCTTACAAGTATTTCTTCACATACGGGAGCCAAAAGCCCGAGGCATAATATATTGAGCCATGTGACGCCCGCACTCAGGCTCTGCATGGTCAAATCGTGTTGTTGCATGAGCGCTGTCATATCAAACATCGACGAGGCTATTATAAGCAGGACATTTATAAACATAAACATGCCCGCGCCACCGCAAACGGCAGTTAAAAAACCCTTAGGTTGAAGACTGCTTTTATATAAAAAATCGTTTTCTCTGTAGTCCTTCTTAAAAAATATGAACGCACCTAGCAAGAGCAATATGCCCGATGACGCTATATTAAGAAGCGTGGCGTATTTCAAACTGTATTCCAATACGACAGTCACAAGCGCAATTACATCAGCCACTTCAGAGGCGCCGAACACCGCAAAACGGCATATAAATACGAATATAAACGATATCGCATAATTTACCAATAGCAATAACAGTAACGGTTTGATACAATAAAAAAAACTTTTCTTTTTATTCCTTTGTTCCATAATTCTATTATATACCATATCGTTTTTTTACAAAACCAATTAATAAAAAAACGGCTTGCGCTTAAACGCAGACCGTTTTATTCTTTATATTTTATAGTCTATCACCACATGCCTGTTGGGCTCTTCGCCTACCGAATATGTGCTTACGTGAGGATAGTTTTGCAGAGCAGAGTGGATTATCCTTCGCTCGTAGGGATTCATCGGTTCAAGCTCATACTTCGTTTTTGTCTTTTCCACTTTTAACGCAAGCTTATCCGCAAGATCCTGCAAGGCATACTTTCTTTTTTCGCGGTAGTTCGAAACGTCAAGACTTATGCGCGTATATTCATGCTTGCCCTTATTTACAGCAAGACTCGTAAGATACTGTATCGAATCGAGAGTCTGACCTCTGCGCCCGATAAGTATTCCCGTATCCTTACAATCGATATCTATAAGCATGATATCGTCTTCATATCTCGTCGTTATTTCGGCTTTGATATCCATGGCTTCAAGCAATTGAGAAAGAAACTGCTCTGCCTTGTTTCCGTCGTCGCTATCGTCATCGTTGAGTGTTACTTCAACTTTGGCGTATCTGTTTCCGAAAACACCCATAATACCCGTATCCGGTATTTCAAGAACCTTTGTAGTGACGTTTTCGGCGTCGGCGCCCAATTCATCAAGAGCATTTTTGATAGCTTCTTCTACCGTCTTGCCCTTTGCTACTACACTTTTCATTTTATTTAGCACCCTTGTCGTTGGTCACGACTTTTTTCTTTACAATTTTAGGAGGCTCGACCTTCAGCGGGAAGTACCTCATCGTGATCTCGTTCTGTATAAGTCCGAGAGCCGTTTGAAGCGTCCAATATATTGCAATACCTTGGTTGAAGGTGAAACCGATATATGCGATAAAGATCGTCATGAAAATACTCATGGATCTTCCCTGCCCCGCCGGCTGCCCTGCGGAGGATTCGTTTGTCTTTTTCTGTTGAATTATGGTAAGAACCACTGATATAACGGGAATGATAAGCGACAAGAGAAACTCTGTATTCATTCCGCCTTGTTTAAACAGCTCGACGGGAGAAATCGACATATCCTTTATCCAAAGAAACGCCTGTGAGATACCCTCCCATTCCGTAGAAGTAAACACATATTTATGCGGCTCTCTCAACGCTCCGTACAAACCGATCAATATCGGGAACTGTATAAGAAGAGGCAGACATCCGCTCAGTGGGCTGTACTTGTATTTTTGGTACAGCTTCATCGTCTCTTCGTTTTGTTTTTCTTTGTTGTTCGCATACTTTTTCTGTATCACTTGCGTTGCGGGCGCAAGCATCTGCATAAGCTGCATCGACCTTGTCTGTTTAATTGATAAAGGCAATGTGATGATCTTCGCGAATATCGCAAACAAAACTATCGACCATCCGTAGCTTCCCACGAAATTGTAGATAGCCTTGAGTATCATTCCGAAGAACTGGTATAGGAATGCCATAATTGATGATACCTCCGTTATTTATGGAACAGGATCATAGCCGCCCTTGCAAAACGGGTTGCATCTGATTATCCTTCTGAAAGATAAATACAGTCCTTTGAAAAAACCGTATTTTTTAAATGCTTCATAGCTGTATTCCGAGCACGTCGGCAAGAATCTGCAATGCGCACCCAGCGCAGGCGATATATTCTTTTGGTAGAATCTTATCAGAAGCATGCACACTTTACTCATTGCTCCGCCGCCTGTTGTATGATTAAGTTCGCATCGGACAAAAGCTTTGTAACGCTTTTGTTGAGTCTGTCATACGAGGCATCTGCCGCACGAACCCGAACAATGAAGATTATATCATAGCCTTGTTCTATTCTGTCATGTTTTAATCTTAAAATTTCTTTTATGCGGCGTTTGATTTTATTTCTTACAACAGCATGCCCGACCTTACCCGATACGCTTATACCAAAGCGGGAATCAGTCGTTTGATTTTCAGTGTAATACAGCACCAAATATTTATCCGCCAAAGAAGGCGCGGCAGAATAAACCGATCTGAATTCCCTGTTCTTTTTTATCGTATACATTTGTTGTACGACAGAAACAATCACAGACAGCTATTGAAAAAAGGGATATAAATCCCTTTAAAACAAAATATCTATGATCTCCACGTCAAATAATCCCTATTGCGCAATGCGCTTAGGAGCATTATGCGGATATTCTGCTTCTTTCTTTTTTTCTTCTTCTCGAAAGAACGTTACGTCCGCCCGGAGAAGCCATTCTGGCTCTGAAGCCGTGGTTTTTCTTCCTTTTATGATTGTTTGGTTGGAATGTTCTTTTCATAATCATCTTCCTGCCTTGTTAATTTCGCCTTTTTAAGCGCCATAATATTATATATTTATTGCGGTTTCGTGTCAATAGGTATGTGCAAATAGAATATTTAAATTCTAAATATTTTGTAATTTATACTTGCAATAGGTGTGAATATATGTATAATATCAAATGTATGTCGTGGCCCCTTGGTCAAGCGGTTAAGACACCGCCCTTTCACGGCGGTTACAGGGGTTCAAATCCCCTAGGGGTCACCAGAAACGCTTTGCTAAACGCAAAGCTCAATGAATGATGAATATTGAAGAATGAATAATTAAGAATTTAAGGGCACAAGCTTAAGCGTTTCTGTATTATTCACTATTCAATATTCATTTTTCATTATTCATTAATTTTTTTTGTTTTAGTTAAAAGCATACTTAAGTATTAGGTAAAACAGGCAGTGATATCATTTTTATCCAAATATTTCAGTATCGCATACAAAATAGATGCAATCTATCAAAAACGGCTTAAACAGCCGTTTTTGATAACGTTGACAAGATATAAACCGAAGGACTTGACCTTGAATTTTTCGTAGAAGTCATAAACTCAGTATGCGGAAGGAAGATAAGCACGAATATATGTAACGAATTAATCAATGACCCGAAGGATAAGCATGATACATCAAACTATAAAAAAATGAACTATGGAGAAAACTGCCTAATATCAAAAACAATGTTAATAGGACAAAAAGCAATTCCGGAGGCAAAAGATTGGA
Source organism: uncultured Lachnospiraceae bacterium (assembly GCA_964439075.1). GTDB lineage: Bacteria > Bacillota > Clostridia > Eubacteriales > Anaerofustaceae > CAYTMY01. The sequence goes on from CAYTMY010000020.1 coordinate 8,405, forward strand.
AGTTTGATTATGTGTTGTACGATGATTATACTGAACGCATTTGCTTATCAGGGTTTACGTTATACGGCACTGCAGGTAATACAGATATATTATATACTGATGACAAGTGGTATTTTTAAGGCAGGCATTTTTGGAATTGAACTAAAAGATAAATCAGAAACAAGGAAGTACAAACGAATCTGAGATATGATGACTTTATAACCTATCATAATTGCCGCAGACGGACTTCGAGGTTCTCCGGTTGGTGTTCGCAGCTGTGAATCGGAGCAGATACAGTATCTTTAATTTCGATATATACAACTTTCTTTGTCCCGAAAGTGAAGCTAATGAAACAGCACCACGCCTTTTGCGTGGTGCTGTTTCATCGTTTCATTGCAAAAACGATGATTGTATTTATATTCGGCTGTACTATTCACCGCCGCCTTCAGTGCCTGAGCCACCGCCTTCGGTGCCCGACCCGCCGCCTTCAGTACCCGAACCACCGCCTTCGGTGCCCGACCCGCCGCCTTCAGTACCCGAACCACCGCCTTCAGTGCCTGAACCACCGCCTTCGGTGCCCTCTTCGCCTGTTCCCGTTGTGCTGCCCGGAGGAACGATAGTATCTTCATCTGCGGGCACTTCGCCCTCCGCCGCAATAAACGTGGGGTCCTGAGAAAGATACGAAGTGGATATACCGTAATTCGAAGCGATGAAATCGACTCGTGCGCTCTGATCTATTATCCAATAAGATATGCCGTAAAGATTGCCGAATGTTCCGGGGAACGTGGCCGAGCTTATGCTTGAAGAATCAAAATCTTTCATAAGCGATAATCCGAGAGAAACGGCGTCTCTCACCTTCATATCGGTCTTCATGGCTTTCATTGCAGTACTGATAACCTTAGGCAGCTTTGTTATCTTCATCGTCTTGACTTGATTGAACAAAGCTTTTATGAGATCGCGCTGTACCGACGTTCTTTGTATATCGCCTTCGCTGTAGTCTCTGTTTCTCGCCATAACAAGAAATTCATAGCCCGAGTAAACTCTGTTGCCTCCGGGGAATTGGTATAAACCCGCAGCATAAACATCGCCGGGATGCTCATAATATACACCTCCTATATCGTCGACGATCTGAGTAGCAGCATCCATATCGACGCCGACATAATAATTGATAGGTATACCTCCGAAGAGGTCGGAAACAGTACCTTTCAATACTTCTACACCCGCATTGAAATTTTCCGTCTCGTCACTTCCTTCAACATTGAGCGAGCCGTAATAAAAACATGAATTTATTTTCGCTCTGCCGCCGCGTGAATATATATCCACATACGAATCCCGCGGCACAGATACCATTGATAGGGTTTTATTGGTGAAATTGATGCTGACAAGTATTATAGTGTCGCTTCGGAATGTAGTGTACTCCGAATCCCGCGACTCATCGCCGTCCAGACCGAATAATAATATATTTATGGTATCGGTCCCGAAAAGAGAATTTAAGTCGACATCCTCAAACAGTTTTTCCTTTGCCGTGAGCATGGTATATTTTTTATTATCCTGTAAGCCCTCCGACATATCGGAGGATATACCGAAAGCAGCAAGCACCGTATCAAAATTGAAAGCGATTAAGCAACCGACGCAAAGTACTATCGCTATAATGATACCCGCCGTCACCAATTTTGCTTTCTTACTCTTCTTTTTCTTTTTATGTTTCTTTTGAACGCTTTTTTTTACGCCGGACGTTTCTGAGGCGTCGTCAGCGACAAAAATTTCGTCCTCTATCATCTTATTGCTTTTCATTTTTTCAAAATCCTTAATAAAATTCATTCATACGCATTTTAACACCATTTCCCATTCTATGACAGAATTTAGTCAAAATTTAATGTTTAAGATGCATTTTATCGGTCAAAAATCCACTTATGAAAAAGTTTTTAACCGTCTTGATTGTTATAATATCTATATGTTCAATAATCGCGGCTTGTTATATTGCCGATAATAAAAGTATAGTACAGGCTTGCATTATCTCATCGGAAATAGAAGAGCTTACACAGCAGGAATTGCAAGATAAAGTGCTGCGCTTACATATAATCGCAAACAGCGATTCATTTCGGGACCAAAAGATCAAAGCCGAAATACGGGAGATAATAATTTCCGAATACGAAGCCCTATTTTCATCCTCCGAGAGCTTGAACGATTCGCTGATACAAACGCAAGGAAAGTTGTATGAAATAAGCCAACTCACAGACGCCTATCTCAGAGAACAAGGTTTTGATTATGCGTGCAGCGCTTCGATATGCACAAGCGGCTTTCCGGATAAAACATACGGAACACTGTTATTTCCGCAAGGTAACTATACAGCCCTTAAAATAATACTGGGAAACGGCGAAGGACAAAACTGGTGGTGCGTCTTATATCCTCCATTGTGCTTTTTGAACGTACATGAAGATGAGAAAACCGATGAAAACGAAAAAATAACCGTAAAGTGGAAGTTTGCGGAATGGCTCAAAAACAATGTTTCAAAATAGGCGTCTGCTTAAATTTACACAGTAATCATTGTACGCAACTCTTCGATGGTTTATAATTACCGTAAGAAAAAGGTATTTGCGGTACCGAAGAAAGACGAATATATGTATAAGCGAAAAAAAAATTTATTGAGCCCCGAAGCAAGAGAATGGATATCCGCATGTGCGGTAGCGATAATCATAGCGGTATTGATAAGAGTCTTGCTATTCGAAATAGTAGTAGTGGAGCAATCAAGCATGACACCCACGCTTGCAGAGGGTGATAAACTGGGATTGTTCAAAATAGCATATATCTTCACAGAACCTCAAAGCGACGATATTGTAGTGATAAAAGTAGAAGAAAACAAGAACTTCGTCAAACGGGTCATCGCGGTATCAGGTCAAACGATTGAAATAAAAGACGACACGGTTTATATAAACGGAAAAAGGTTAGAGGAAGAATACTTGCCGGAGGGGCTGAATTATGCGGATTTCCCCAAAACCACCGTAAAAGACGGGTACGTCTTTGTGATGGGAGACAACCGCCCAAACAGCGTTGACAGCAGAGTTCTCGGTCAAATAGCCGAAAAGGATATCATCGGCAAAGTAGTAGTACGACTAAAGCCGCTTACGTTCTTTAAATAAAAATGCGTGAAAGAGAATCCGACATGGAAAAAAAGAGCTCAATAGGCAAAAAAGAACTCCTATTTCTTTTAGTGGTAATGCTTTACTGGTTTTCGATGAATATAACAGTACCGTATTTCACACCGTACATGAAGGCGCTCGGTATATCCGCCTCCGTCATGGGTTTGATAACGGGCTTATACGGCTTTGCACAGCTTTTATTGAGAATACCCATAGGGATAACGGCTGACATACATAAATGTCACAAAACATTTATGATAAGCGGTCTTATAGCGCAGGCGATAGGTTCCGCCGTAGTATTTTTTCCGAGTGTGCCTGTTTTTTACATTTCAAAATTATGGGCAGCAA